>DATMTN010000001.1:0-38577 GCA_035564115.1 Candidatus Microsaccharimonas sp.
CCAATGCTCTTGTGTATTTTGGCCGTCATAATAGCCGTTATCTATGTATCGTACCAAGTGGTATCGAAACACCAATAATTGTAAATTACTAGTAAAAGTGTTATAATTTGGAAAATATGAAGAAGTTTTTAGTTATTGGCAGTAAAAGAGCTGACGCGAGCACTATTGAGCCATTGGCGATGATTGCTGAGTACGTTCAGAACACACTGGACGATCCCGAGTATACCGTAGCGCACTGTCAGATAGATGAGCTCGTGCATGTACTCGATGGTGGCATGACCACGGTTTCTGTTGCAGCAAGCGGAAAGCCGTTAGAATCATTTGATTTTGTATGGTTCCGAGGCAAGCTGGCGCCGGCGCTCAATGAGCTGGCGATCGTTGCTCGCTACCTGGAGTCCAAAAACGTACCATATGCCAACCGTAGCTATGCCCAACGCGAACCTTTTGGTAAGCTTGCCCAAATGCACCTGTTGGCACGGTTGGGCCTGCCGTATCCCAAGACCGTTTCGGCCATTGCCGAGTATATGCCGAGTGCAATCGAGCGAGAGCTTGCTTATCCGATTATCCTGAAGGCAATCCATGCTGGTCATGGCCACAGCAACTACCTGGTGCGTGATGCTGCCCACCTACAGGAACTCCTCGATGCCGAACCGGACACTGTTTTTGTGGCCCAGACATATGTGCCGAATGATGGTGACTACCGGGTGCTACTGATCGGGGATGAGTCATTGATTATTCTGCGTCAGGGCTTGCCCGATTCACACCTGAACAACACTTCACAAGGTGGTGGGGCAACACTGGTGGATCAGAAAGATTTTCCAGCCGATATTTTGGCAGACTGCCGCACATTTGCCCAGGCGTGTCACTATGCCATAGCTGGTGTCGACGTAATGTTCGGCAGCGAAGATGGCAAGCCGTATTTCCTAGAGGCAAACTCTCAGCCACAACTGATGTCTGGTGCGTTTACTGCTGAGAAGGCTGTGCTGTTGAAAGAATTCTTCCTGAGCCAGATGGCTTAGACTTTAGGACGATTGGCCATTACAAACAGCACATTACGGTGTTCTGATAAATCGAGCGAGCTGTTGGTCGTCTGGGGGTTTGTATTATGGCGGTCCACCAGCCAGTCACCCTCAGTTGATACCGATTGGGTGGCCTCTGCCATGATGCGCTCGTGAAGTCTTGACTCGTAGCCGACGAGCTTGCAGCACACCAAAAACTCAAACTTGTTGTCCAGGTTTATGCCCTCGAAATATGCCTCAATGGTGTCTTCCAGCTCCTTGAGCATAGCGTGATATGTCGGGCTGTAGTGCTCGGGTAACGTGCGCGCGTAGAACTTGGATTCGCCAATTATGCAGTGCGTGTACAGATAAATGTACAACTGCAGATGAATAGGGTCCGTCAGGTCGTACTGGGTGGCACCAACTTCTAGGAATTGTGCTGGGTCAAGTGAGGTGTCACTCCTTAGCACTACTCGGTGATACAGATATAAGACGTTGATGGCATGGGTAGAGAGTATGGCGAGAGCTTCCTTGTCGGCAAGCAATTGCTGCATGAGTTCTTCTAGCTCCTCTTTTGGAAATATCTCGAAAAGCGTCGGGCGAGCGTCGAGGCCATAGATAGAGTCCAGGAATGTCAGACGGAATAGCACCATCGCTACCGCACGGAGTTTTGGATATTTTTCGAAGTATGGCGCTCGTAGTTCGGCGGCATTTTTAGAACCGTGATGGATTGTTTTGACCGCTTCATCGTATACTGAGCGCAGTGCGGCTGTAGGGTCGTCATGGTGGGTGACACGCGCTCGTAATGCAGCTAATTTCTGCTCACCAAACTGGTCAGCCGACCACAGGAACAGGCGCGAAGCAAAATGGAGCTGCTTGTCTGCGCTGAGCTCATCGAAGTGTTCACAGTAATAGCGATAAACGGTATTGCTTAAGTCGTTCATTTATGTTATAATTCTAGTATTATCAATCAACATATATAAGCATACAGTATGGCAGCACGCAAACCACTCACTATCATCGGTCGAGCAGAGAAGATTGATCTGCGCGATTTTAGTTTAATGGACATTCCAGCCAAGGTTGACACCGGTGCCGACTCAAGTTCACTGTGGGTGAGCAACGTCGAAGAACGTGAAGACGGGTTATATTTCGTACTATTCGGGCCAGATAGTGAATACTACACGGGCCAGGAGCAGCACTTTACCAAGCCTGATTACGAGCTGACGCGTGTCGCCAACTCGTTTGGCCAGAAAGAACTGCGCTACAAGGTTAAGCTGCGTATTACGCTCAAAGATCGCCAGCTTCGCGCCAGCTTCACGCTATCCGATCGCTCGCTCAAAACCTATCCAATCTTGCTGGGCCGCAAGCTGCTACATGGTAAGTTTCTGGTGGATGTTGCCGACGGTGATCCGCTACACGAAGCTGAACGCGAGAAAGCCGAGCAGTTGAAGCGTGACCTTGCAAAAGTAATAACGCCTAAGTCCAGCGGTAACGGTCTGAAAATTGCTATTTTATCCAAAGGTCCAGGTAACTACTCTACGAAACGCCTGAAGGAAGAAGCGCTGGCTCGTGGCCACGAAGTCCGGGTTATTAACTATGCCAAGTGTTATGTGACGCTCGAGAGCAACAAGCCGGTGGTGCGCTACGAAGGTGAATCACTTCATGATATCGATGTGGTTATTCCACGTATCGCTGCGAATCTGACCAGCTACGGCGGCTCTATCGTACGCCAGTTCGAAATGCAGAATGTGTTTACGACTACGACATCTATCGCCCTCGTTCGTTCGCGTGACAAATTGCGTAGTACACAGCTGCTGGCCAAGGCTGGTGTTGGTGTACCAAAGACCGTCTTTGCGCGTGAAACTGCCGACCTAGATGACGTGCTCGACCAGGTAGGTGGTGCGCCAGTAATCATTAAAGTGGCTCGTGGTACGCATGGTAATGGTGTTGTGCTAGCCGAGACCAAGAAAGCTGCCAAGGCGGTAATGCAAGCCTTCTACGTGGAAGGTGTGAGCTTTATCGTGCAGGAATTTGTAGCCGAGAGTGCCGGTACGGACATTCGCGCCTTTGTTGTCAACGGTAAAGTTGTGGCAAGCATGCAGCGCCAGAGTCTGGACGACGACTTCCGCTCTAACCTCCACCAAGGCGGTAGCGGTACACCAGTTAAGCTAACTGAAGATGAGCGCAAGACCGCCCAGCGAGCTGCCAAGGCTATGGGCCTCCCAATCTGTGGTGTCGACATGATGCGCAGTGAGCGCGGCCCACTAGTGCTAGAGGTAAACTCGAGCCCTGGTTTCGGTATCGAGAAGGTCACCGACAGAAACGTCGCCGCCAAGATTATCGACTATGTCGAGCAGGCCGCCAAAGCTGGTCGCCGCAAAGACAAAGTCGGCGCCTAAGACGCTCATGCTATAGTGGTGGTATGCCACTAGCAGTTCTTATTGGTCTCGTTGCTGTTCCGATTGTGCTCTTGTTCTTTCTGCGGGTGAACGCTGCCTTTGTATTTCTGAGCCTATGTCTGGGTAGTGTACTCGTGCAGTTTGCCGGTGATGACGCTGCTTCAATCGTGACCGGAGCCAGTACCGGTGCCCATGTCACAGAAAGTACTATCAAGCTCGGACTGCTCGTTGCACCGGCCGTGCTGACTATCTTGTTCATGATGGGTACGGTGAAAGGCAATAAGAAGTTCCTAAATCTATTACCGGCTGCGGCAACCGGCCTATTGGTGGCGCTCCTGGCAGTACCACAGTTGGCGCCAGGGTTGGCAAGCAACATCCAGAGTCTTTCGGCCTGGCAGAGTGTGCAGCAAGTACAATCAGGTGTTGTGGCCGCGAGCACGCTGGTGTGTCTCATATTCCTCTGGTCAAGCCGACCGAAGCACGACGAAAAGGGCAAAAAACACAAACACTAAGTGAGCAAAGTTACAGTCAATGCGGCTGCGCTTGCTACAATCAGGGCATGAGAAAAATTATCGTACTATCATTCATATCACTTGACGGTGTTATGCAGGCACCCGGTGGCCCAGAAGAAGATCCGAGCAGTAATTTTAAGTATGGTGGCTGGACGGCTCCGTATTTTGACGAAGCGAGTGGCCAAGTGATGGCTAAACAGATGGGGCAGCCCTTTGATCTGTTGCTGGGCCGCAAGACGTACGAAATATTTGCGGGCTACTGGCCACAGCACGACAACGAAGTCGGTAAGCCACTTAATGGGGCCACAAAGTATGTTGCCTCAAACACCGATGTTGATACTAGCTGGGAGAAGACGGTCAAACTCAGTGGTGATGTCGTATCGGCACTCCGAGAACTGAAGGCGTCGGACGGACCAATGCTCCAGGTGCATGGTAGCGGTAACTTTATCCAGACACTGCTGCAGAACGACTTAGTGGATGAGCTGTGGCTGAAGATTTTTCCTGTTACACTGGGCAACGGCAAGAAACTCTTTGCCGAGGGTACCATTCCGGCCGCTTTTAAGCTCGCAGAGTCATCTGTTACGCCGAGCGGGATTATCATTGCCAACTACGAGCGTGATGGCGACGTCCAGACGGGGACAGTCGGCGAGTAGAATATTGCCAAGACAGGGGTGAACTGTTACACTTAACGCCGTTACCCGCGTCCGGAATCCAAAATTTCAATCCAAGGAGCGAAAGCGACTGAATGGAATTTTGTAAGGACGACCGTAGCCATAAGTCGAAGTTTTTACCGGAAGGTAAAACGAGACAGAGGCGTACGGGAGGACGTGGGCCCATAGCTCAGTAGGTTAGAGCAGCGGCCTTTTAAGCCGCGTGTCGTGGGTTCGAATCCCACTGGGCCCTCCAAGCATAAGCAGTACCTAAGACTCCTCCAGGAGTCTTTTTGCTTAGCATGGACAAATTTATCTACAAATGCTATAATATTACAAATATCAAGGATTTGAGCTGATGATTAACCCCCAAGAACTAGTAAGTGCTGTCGACTTTAGGACTGATTTTGACCCTAACGTACTCCAATACAATGAGGGCCTAGGCTTTCTACAAGTGAATCCTGTCGAAACAGCATTGGGCGGCCTGCGATTACTTGGCTTTGCCACACCACTAGGCGAGGGGCCAGGTGATATGGATATGAGTGATGTCGTGCATCCGCTAACTCGATTCGCCGACTTGCTAGCTGCACAACGTACAATAGACGAGCAGGGCAAGGGTGTTGGTCCCCGTATGCACAACGTACGTGAAGCCTTCGGGGGAGCTAAGGTTAGGCCTGTAACTATTGGCGTATACACGTTTGATATTAATCCAAGCAATTTGCTCGATGGTCGCACTACTCAAGGTGGCAAAGTAGCTCGTATCGGCCGTCACGCCGGTCGTATCCTGCGTTCTAAACTGAGCGGCCTTGAATCAGTGGTGGCAGACATACATGACTCATACGACCAGGCCCTAAATACTGGTGAGTTAGACGCCGTTGAGTTAGAGGTACCTCCGCATCCTAGGATGCGCCAGACTAAGCATGGTGTCGAAACTCCTGCTGGGATTACGCCAGCCTTCATAATTATTCGTAATCCTAACATCTTGCTACATAAAGTCGGTGAGACTGACGCACCCTGGTAGTGCTTAGGGCAAAGTGCCGAAGATCCTGTTCAAGTACTAGCCTCCAGCGTCTAAACTCTTCGTAAATAGGTGCTAACATTTCAACAAAAGACCTCCGTGAAAACGGGGGCTTTTGTATGCAAGCGGTGCGCTTATGGCATATCTTACTGTCGCCTAGAATGAATTTTCGTATGCTATAGGCAGTTAACATGGAGGTTAGACATGGCAACACACGTACAACATATTCGCAGGGTTAACGATGCAGGCGCGATGGATAATCGAGCTGTCATGGAAGATGATACGAGGACAGAAATAGTCGAAGAGAGCCCCGGGGTACTCGCTTCGCGTGTGGTTTGGTTTGTAGCTGGAGTGATTATTGCACTTCTGGCATTCCGCTTCGTCTTGATGTTGGCTGGAGCCAACCGTGGGAGCGGTTTCGTAGACTTCATCTATAACGTTAGTTATCCGTTCGCGGCACCATTCTTTGGGATCTTTAACTACCACACTACCTACGGGACGTCACGAATTGAGCTAACCACACTGGTTGCGATAGCAGTTTACGCCTTGATTGCCTGGGGTATTGAGCGCCTACTGACAATTCGTCGCCCCCGCACCACTGTCTAGATTGCTGCTCATGGTTTAAGCCGAAGCCTCTGCTACAATTCGCGCCAGTATGGCGCGGCAGGGAAATAGTCGGAAAATACGTCGGACAACACTAGTATTTAGTGTATGCCTGGCATTCCTTATCGGCATAGGACTGGCCCAGAGGTTGCGGGTACCAACGCTGTGGCCAGTCCTTTTTATCTCATTATTATTGAGTCTACGCCGACGCTCTCTGTGGACACTTGTTTGGTTGGTCCTGTTTGGGCTGGGTGCTGGTCTGTGGCGTGGTAGTCTGTATCAGGCCAAGCTGGCACAGTTCGACCACTACTACAATCACAAGGTAACAATTACAGCGGTGGCAAGTCAGGATGCCGCATACAACAAGTACAAGCAGCTGACGTTCGATGCCAAGAACATCGTAGTCGAGGATACTGGCCAGCGGCTGACGGGCAAAGTGAGTATTGCAGGGTTTGGCTTGAATGCCGTCTTTGCCGGTGATGAAGTTAAAGTAGCAGGTACGCTGAAGTCATCGCTCGGTTCCTACCAGGGCCGGATGAGCTATGCCCAGCTTACCCTCGTAGCGCACCACAATTCTCTCGTAAGCGATTTGCGCCGACGATTCACGTCCGGGGTACAGTCGGCACTCCCCGAGCCACTCGCGTCGTTCGGTATGGGGCTGCTGATAGGCCAGCGTAATACGTTGCCAACAGAGGTGTCGCAGGCGCTGTTAATGGTCGGCCTGACGCATATCATCGCCGTGAGCGGGTATAACCTAACAATCTTGCTCAGAAGTGCTGACAAAGTAGCAGGGAAGCAGTCGCGGCGCATGAAGCTGCTGTTTTCGTTTGGACTGGTAGCAGTGTTCTTGTTGTTCGCTGGCACGAGCGCGAGCATTGTGCGTGCCGCTATAGTTAGCATGTTAAGTATTATGACAGGCTACTACGGGCGGCGATTCAAACCGCTCGTATTAATACTGCTGGCAGCTGCCATCACGGGGTATGCAAACCCATACTATGTCTGGTCGGATACGAGCTGGTACCTTTCCTTCTTGGCTTTTTACGGTGTGATGATTTTGGCCCCCATGATTCAGGGCCATTGGCGCAAGAAGTGGCGTGAATCGCTCGTAGCCAGCGTGGCGCTGGAAAGCATTTGCGCCGAGCTCATGACGTTGCCGTTCATATTGCACACGTTCGGACAGATGTCGTTTATCGGCTTGGTGGCAAACGTGCTGGTCGTGGCGCTGGTGCCCCTCGCTATGTTGCTGACGCTTGGTGCAGGCTTAGCAGGCATGTTCGCTGCACCGATTGTCGGCTGGCTGGCTTGGCCAGCACGTATTCTGCTGACCTACATGCTGGATATCGCGACGATGCTTAGCCGTTTACCGCATGTGTTTGCACAAAATATCGGCTTTACAATCTGGCAGATGCTTGCGAGCTATGTCCTGATAGGGTTTGTTTCAGTTGCCCTCCACAGGAAGACAAAACGGCACAAACATGCTACAATAACAGATAAGGAAACGAAGGAATTAGATGTCAGGTCACTCCAAATGGTCCACAATTAAACGCGAAAAAGGTGCCAAGGATGCAGCTCGTGGTGCGGTATTTACGAAGCTTGGCAATGCCATTGCCCTCGCTGCCCGATCGGGTACAGATCCGGACATGAACTTTTCACTCCGCTTGGCTATCGACAAGGCCAAGGCCGCTAACATGCCATCGAACAACATCCAACGGGCCATTGACCGTATCAAGGACAAGTCGGCTGCTCAACTACAGGAAGTACTGTATGAAGGCTACGGTGCTGGCGGTGTGGCAGTGCTTGTGGAATGTGCCACTGACAACATCAACCGCACATACCCCGTTGTGAAGCTGGCCTTCAGTAAGCACGGTGGCAACATCGCCGAAAAGGGCGCTGTGGCCTTCCAGTTTGACCGTAGGGGCGTTATCCGCGTAACTGGTACTGGAGACGATGTCATGCTGCAGGCCCTCGACGCAGGCGCTATGGATGTCGAGGAAGATGACAGTGCGACGGTTATCTATACCGAAGCGACTGATCTGGCCAAGGTTCGTGATGCACTGAAAGAGGCTGGACTAGAAGTTACTGAAGCTGAACTTACCTACGTACCGAACAATACTATCGAAATCACCGACGAAGCGACGGCCGGCAAGATCATGCGCATGATGGACGCCCTGGACGACTGCGACGACGTGGTCAATACTCACGTCAACTTCGACATCGACGAGAACTTACTCTAGCTTGATGCCCGCACGTGCGCGGCTTGCTACAATAAGCATTGAAATGTTAGCACCTAAGATTCTTGAGTGGGCATGAAACGAAGGCGATTAAGCTACCTACTGTTCGTGAACCTGTTTAGCCTGACGGGCTACTACGCTTTTACGCCGCTGTATGCCATATATGCCAATCGCTTTGTGGCTGACCCCAAAACCATCGGGCTGGTCTGGAGCGTGTACTCGTTGCTGCTGGCTTTTTGTGTATTGCTCATGGGTAAAATTGAAAATCGAGCGAACAAAGCCCACGCCCTGGTGTTTGGCTATTTACTCTGCGCTATCGGTGCAGTGAGCTTCCTGGAAGTCACGAATACAACCACGCTGCTGATAGTGCTGGCCATAAATGCCCTGGGTGGCGGGGCGACCTTGCCTGCCCTGAAGACTTTGTTTGCTAAAAACGAAATGAAGGGCCGGGAAAGTGAGCAGTGGGCGTGGCTAGATGCCGGTAATATGTTTGCCGCGGCTGGCGGTGCGGCTATCGGGGGTATAGTGGTCGGGTTATATGGATTCCACGGCCTGTTTCTGGTGATGGCTGCTATCCAACTTTCGGCAGCTATTGTTGCCTACAAGCTAGTATTTCGTCTGTCCTAGGCTATGCTAGTAGTATGAGAATTCTTGGCATTGACCCTGGCACTGGCATCCTGGGCTTTGGGGTGATTGACGTCACCAAGGGCAAGGCTGTCTTGGTGGACGGCGGCGTGATTCGTACCCCGGTGAAGGAAGACGATGCTGTGCGGCTACTGACGATTTATGAGGAATTGACAGATATCATTGCAGCTACGAAGCCAACAATTATGTCGGTGGAGAAGCTGTTCTTCTCGCGCAACGTTACGACGGCCATGACAGTGTCTCAGGCCCGCGGCGTCGTGCTGCTGTGCGGCAAGCAGGCCGGCATGGAGATATTTGAGTACACACCAATGCAGATAAAACTAGCCGTGACGGGGTATGGCAAGGCCGACAAAAAACAGATGCAGGAAATGGTCCGTACGATACTTGGCCTGCAGGAAGTACCGAAACCAGATGACTGCGCCGATGCGATTGCGGCCGCGCTGACGCATGCGCAGCATGCCCATCTCTAGCTACTTGCTGAAGATGAGTGCCACAACCCAGATAAGCACACCACCCAGGACGATGACGACACTGACGATCTGCTGCCATTTTGGCTCGGCAATATGTGTTTGGAAGCGCTCGTCTTGAGACTTTTTCATGCTACTTCTTCTTTACAACCCGAACGGCAGTGCCATAGGCGGCAACTTCGTTCATGGTGCCACCAATGTCGCCGGTGTCGAAACGCATAGCCAGGACAGCGTTGGCACCCTTGTCGGCAGCGGCTTGCTTCATACGCTCGGTTGCCTCAATACGGCTGTCGCTCAGGAGTTTCGTATAGGCACCAATTTCTCCACCGATGATGGACTTCAGGCCGGCACCAATGCCGCTGACAATATTACGGCTGCGTGTCAGTACACCAAATACCTCCCCGTATACTTCGATAACTTCATAACCTGGGATATCATTGGTAGTCACGGCCAAAATACTGTCATTCATACGGTAGCTCCTTATGTGGCTTAATCTAGTAGCTATTGTACTCTGAATACGTTTAGAACAAGTGTTTTAACCGCTCAGAAAACGATGGATTTTCCATCTGCCCGGCGCAGCTGGCCGGATCAGGGGTAATATCGTAGTGATGGGCGGTGGCGGGCACTGTTTTGTACTCTTTAGTAAGTGTGGTGTTGTCGATGTTCCCGTAACTGATCAATAGGCGGTCTTCATCCTTGATGACCTGATTATTGATAGCTGTTAGGTCGGTCAGATTCTGACCATTCAGAACGATATTTAGCTTGTTCGTGCTGTCTTCCAGATAGAGTTTCTGCTGGTCATCTTGGATGAAATTCGGACCTAATGTCCAGCCGATGTTATTGAAGAACTGCTCCCATGTCACGCCGTCGTCATGTACGTGGATGACACTATTTATCTCGTCGTGCATATGGGCACGTTGCGCAGGCTGAATAGTGCCATGCACGGTGCAAGCGGCGATCTCTTCATAGTAGTGGGCTGCCTTGAACTCCTCGCGCTGGCCATTGATATAGACGGCAAAATTAGCGTGATAGTGCGTGTGCGGCATAGAGTAAGTGGCAAAGCGAATACCCAAGATTACAAGGCTAGCCAACACCAGGCCGGCGGTGAACATAAACCAGCGCGTCTTCACAAATCCTAAATGTTTCATATATCTTAAGTATACCGCACCGGCTGATGACTAGCTGTATACTGGGGGTATGATTTTTCCTAAGTTTATGAATAAAATGCTGCCAGCGGGCGAAGCCCGATGATTGCGACGCTGAATGGGGTAGTGAGTGAGAAGTTGCACGACATGGTCGTGTTAGATGTAAATGGTGTGGGCTATGGGTTGCAAGTGACCGCTGAGGATTTTGGTCGTTTACACACTGGTGAGTCGGCCAAACTCTATGTCTACGAACATATCCGCGAGCAGAGCTATGACCTGTTTGGTTTTGTGCAGCTCGATACCAAGGCACTGTTTGAACAGCTGCTAGGCGTAAAGAATGTAGGCCCTAAGGTGGCCCTAGCCGTCCTGGATATTGGCACCGCACCAGCAGTGCGCGGAGCAATCGCTGCCGGTGACGTAAAGCTGCTGCAATCCGCCAAGGGTGTTGGCAAGCGAGCGGCCGAACAGATAGTGGTAGAGCTACGGGATAAGGTTGGTCTGGCAAGCACCGATGCGGCCGAGGGAATTGTTTCGCGTCCCGGTGTGGTGACTGGCGATGAAGCCATCGAGGCGCTTATCTCACTTGGCTATTCCCCGCAGGATGCCACAGTAGCATTGCAGAAAATTCCTACAGACTTGCCGACGGAGGAAAGGGTAAAATTAGCCCTCAAGGGAGGGAACTAAATGATACCAGATCTTCAACTTTCTGATGGTCGCACGATACCGCAAGTTGGTCTAGGCCTATGGAAGGTTACCGAACAAGAGTTCAACGCGTCGTTCGACGCAGCTGTTGCGAACGGTTATCGACATTTTGATACGGCTCAGGTCTACGGCAATGAGCAGTTCCTAGGGACTGCCTGGAAACGTCACGAGCTACAACGCGAAGAATTATTTATTACGACCAAGATTCGCGTGGAGAATATTACTGTTGGACGTGCCAAGCCGAGTCTCGAAAGCTCACTGGAGCGGCTTCAGACAGAGTATGTTGACTTGCTACTCCTGCACTTTCCGGTGACGCTTATGCGCAAGAAAGCATGGAAAGACTTGGAGGCTCTAAAGGCTGCTGGCAAAGCCAAAAGTATTGGTGTTAGTAACTACACCATCAAGCACCTGGAAGAGATGAAGGAGTATGCCAGCGAGATGCCGGTCGTGAACCAAGTGGAGCTACATGTGTTCTTGCAGCAGCCAGCGCTCGTAGACTACTGCCGACAGCACAATATTATCCTGGAGGCATATTCACCATTAGCACATGCGCGGGCTGGTGCCGAAGAGCCGGTGTTGCAGGAAATTGCCAGCAAGCATGGTAAGACATTTGCCCAGATTATGCTGCGCTGGTGTGTCCAGAGTGGCTTTGCAGTACTGCCCAAATCTGTTACGCCGAGCCGGGTGAAGGAAAATGCTGAAATCTTCGACTTTGAGCTGGATGATGAAGACCTGGAGAAATTGAAAGGCCTGGACCGCGACCTGCGTACCTGTTGGGATCCGACCCATGTTCCGTAGTAAATAATGTTGCACCAAGCGTAAGCTTATTGCGTTATACTAGTTCTAATGATTGAGCGCATTGTCGGGGCTGCCGTACAGGACGAAACGCCGGAGGAGCAGGAGTTTGAAAACAAGCTGCGCCCGCATGATTTTGCTAATTACATCGGTCAGGACCGACTAAAGCAGAATCTAAAACTTGCAATTGCGGCAGCCAAGAAGCGTGGTGAGGCACTCGACCATGTATTGCTCTATGGACCGCCCGGACTCGGTAAAACGACTATGGCCAGTGTGATTGCCAACGAGATGGGCGCTCAGATACGTATCACCTCTGGACCGGCAATTGAACGGGCGGGGGACCTCGCCAGCTTGCTTACCAATCTTCAGGATGGCGACATCTTGTTCATTGACGAAATTCACCGGCTGCACCGCAGTGTCGAAGAAGTACTGTATAGCGCCATGGAAGACTATAAGCTGGATATCATGCTTGGAAAGGGCCCATCGGCGCGGTCGATGCGACTGGATTTACCGCAGTTTACACTTATCGGGGCTACCACCCGTACTGGTGCGTTAGCGGCACCACTGCGTGATAGGTTTGGGCACATCCACCGTCTGGAATTTTACTCTCCAGCGCAAGTGCAGCAGATTATTACTCGTGCCGCAGGCATTATTGGTATAAAAATTAACGAAGAGGCTGCCCTAAAACTGGCGGAACGTTCTCGCCTAACGCCTCGTATTGCCAACCGGCTACTGAAGCGCGTGCGTGACTACGCCGATGTGAATGGCGACGGTATAATCGACACAGTCATCAGTACGAAGGCCTTGCAGTTGTTAGAAGTTGATGAACTGGGCCTGGACCCGGCTGACAGAATGCTATTGGTGGCAATTATCGAGAATTACGACGGCGGCCCAGTTGGCGTAGAGACGATTGCCGCGCTGACTGCCGAGGAAAGAAGTACTATCGAAGACTTTATTGAACCCTATCTGATGCAGATTGGACTGCTCGAACGCACGCCGCGGGGGCGCAAGGTCACAGACAAAGCCTACAAACACCTCGATAAAGAGCCGAAGCATGCGAGCGACCAGACGAACCTGGTCTAACAATTCGGCTATTTAGGACGTACTGTTTAGAAAAACGAAGCAAGTTTCATTTTCTGTCGCGCCACTAGTATAATACAGCTAACTATGGAAC
This sequence comes from Candidatus Microsaccharimonas sp., assembly GCA_035564115.1. Taxonomy (GTDB): domain Bacteria; phylum Patescibacteriota; class Saccharimonadia; order Saccharimonadales; family UBA4665; genus JACMPA01. The sequence goes on from DATMTN010000001.1 coordinate 13,340, forward strand.
CGAACACCCAACAACCTATCCAACCCAATGTTGCCAATAATCCACTACATGTCATGAGTCCTGGCGAACAAATCATCTGTAACATCAAGCGTCACCCGATTGGTCTTATCGGCGTCTATGCTATGTGCGGTATATTGCTACTCGTGCTGTTTACGGTAGTCGGTATATTGCCTCATTTCGTCACCAATCTGACGACTACCGACAAGATGTATGCATTTGTTGGTGCGATTGGGTTAGCAGCTTTGATTTTGTTGTTCGCGTGGGTGGCGATTATCGTATATAACGGCAACCGATGGATCGTTACTAGTGATAGCATCACACAGATTCAGCAGACTGGGCTTTTTCAGAAACAAACAAGCCAGCTAAGTCTGGAAAACCTGGAAGATGTTACCTTTGAACAGAAGAGCCTCATCCAGAGTCTTTTCAACTTCGGTACCCTCAAGGTGGAGACTGCAGGTGAGCACTCCAAGTTCCAATTCCCGTTTTGCCCTTCGCCCCAGAAGTGTGCAGTAGAGATTATTCAAGCTCACGAAAAATACATGAGTGACAATATAAATGTTAACCAGCAGCTTAACACTAACACGAGCGTTCAGGCTGAAGTTGCGCCGAACACGCCACCTCAGTTTCCGCCACAAGCCTAGTTGCTATTCCTGGAACGGGTTGCTACGAGAATCGTTGAATAGGGTCTGTGCACTGACGCTATTATCTTGAAGATTCTGCAGTTGTTTTAGCACTACCGGATTTATATGGGGGACTGACGCAGTCCGGCTCTTGGTAGTGATGTCTGCCTGTGACGGTTCAGACATATTGAGCAGCTGTATGCGGTAGATGACGAAGCTATATATTGCAACAATGAACACGCAGAATAACAGGGGCGAATAGCGCTTTGCAACATCAAGAAGTTCCTGGACTTTATCAAGTAATTCTTGTAGATCTAATTTCTTCATGGCTTTATAAACTCGTTAATAACTAGGGTAAAGGCAACATTGTCCGGCTGGGTCGTGTTGGGTTGCAGGGCAATGCTCGAGACTTGGGCGGTGCGGCGGTTTTGCTCTAGCTTATCCAGAAACGTCAGGAATTTACTGTAGGGAATCGTAGAGTCGCTTGTTTGCTGAATGGTAATCTGTAGCTCGTATAGGCCTGTTATGCCCTTTACTGGGGTGAGCTGTGTGAGTGTGCTCTTGCTTTTGGCAGCCGCACTCGTGCCGGTCGTGGTGGTGCCAGCAATGCCACCCAAAGTGGATATCGGGAAGGTGACTGAGCTGAGGCGTGGTATGCCACTGTCGCTCGCGAGCTTGGCAATTTCACGAACAGCTTCTGCCTGGTCCTTATCCTGGGGGACGATGCTTTTGGCTGTTTCCTCGAAGCTGGCATACTGAGCGATTTGCTTCTTGGCTTGCAAAAGCCCAACCTGCTGGGTTGAAATAACCTTGCTCTGCAACTTCAGGTCAACAAGGTGTTTGGCTTTGGCCTCAAGCACATTGTTCACCTCATAGGTCCCACCTATGACTCCCACCAGCAGGAGCCCAATTACTCCGAGCATGATAAAGTACACGCGCTTATTGTTCATGGCCGCGTTCCTTTGCTGTTGATAAACAGGTATGGATTATTGTTGGAGAACAGGGCTCGAATCTGAACATTACAGGGGTAGCTGGCATTCTGGGCCGAGGCGCTACAGCTGATGCTCACGATGTCTGCTTTAGAAAATATCTTGTTGTTCGGGTCTTCTAGATTGAGCTGTAGCTGGGTCGCAGTATTGTAGTCTTTTGCAGCGGCAGTCAGGTCTATGCCCCCAGATGTTTGATTGATGTTGAGACCAGTCAGAATGGCGTTATCGGGAATGACCGTGGCGATTTGCTTGAGCAGTCGTGAGAAAAGGACTTCCTTTGACAACACGTCTACGACGAGCTTGAAGCTGCTGGAGAGTTCCTTGACCTGCTTCTCGACACCACTTAGATTTTGCGCTGTCAGCTGTTGCTGAGCTATATCGACTTGCTTTTGGTAGCTTGCGGCTGAATTCTGCATGGTGGCAAGGCCGAAAGTTGCAATCAAGGCAAGTCCCACGAGTCCACCAGCAAAGGCAAACGACCAACGTCGCAACGTCGTATTGCGTGCGCCATATAGGTAGTCCTCCTTGACGGCAGGAGGTAGGAGATTGATCACTACAATACCTCCTTGGGGTTCACCAGGGCTAGGCCGGCGGCAGTAGCGTACATTGGCTTGTCGGCGTTACTGGGTAGCTGAAGCTTCTTGTGGTCAAGGTATTGCCACGGTTCGCAGTGACGGACAGGAAGCCGCAGGGCTTCGGTCATATATTCGGCAAGCCCGGGCATGTTAGCGCCACCACCGAGCGTAATAACCTGATTCACTGGCTTATCGGCACCATAGCGTTCGTCGTAGTAGCGAATCATGCGTCGAATTTCTTTGACAATCTGGTCAAGCGTCGGCGTCAGTGCCTCGTGGATTTCCTTCTGCTTCTTGCTTAGGGAAAGGCCATACTTGTTCTTGATAATGTTAGCCTCTGCCTGTGTGACGCCTAACTTGGCCTTAATGGAACTAGTAAATACTGCGCCACCACCTTGAACCGTACCAGTAACCAAGATGTTTTTGTCGAAGATACTGATATCCGAGGAGGTGGAGCCGAAGTCGATGATCACACTAGCACCAGCACTTTGCTTGTCCTGCCCGAAGAGCCGTGAACAGCCACCGAGTGTCGTTTCGATGAGCACTGCTTCTAGGCCAGTGAGCTTGGCAAGGTTCAGGTATGAGTCAACGATTTTACGCGGCACGGCAACGGCAAAGACCTCAGTAGATTCCTTGTCTGATCGGATAACCGTGTAGTCGAGGTAGAGCTCGTCAATGGGCACGGGAATATACTGCTCGGCCTCGAGCTGGACAGCGTCGGCAAGTTCCTTTTGTTTAAGCGCTGGCAGGGTTATAGCACGCGTAAATGTTCGGTACGCTGGGATCGCCATAGCGACGCGGCGTGTCGTGATGTCACCGACCAACCCGCTCTTGAAAAGCTCAAGCATCGCTTTGGCGACAAGCTCAGGCTGGACGAGCTCACCATTATCGATGGCGGCCTTATCGAAGTGTGACGTGCCGTAGCCCACGATTGCGCGCTTGCCGTCTGTATCGTCATTAACCTGCATGACCTTGAGCGAGCTCGCACCAATATCAAGCCCGAACAAGGGTTTGTGTTTAAAGAAATGGCTGGTTTTGGTTGTGTTGCTGCCCATCAAGCAAAAGTCTTCTCTCTTCAACTGTAAGTATAGCAGAAAAGCTTACGTTTATGTGCAAGCAAATATGGGGTAGCAAAGCAAAACCCGGGCGAATGCCCGGGCTCTTGGGATGCTTTGCCTGCGACGCGGCTTAGTTCAAGCTGTCGTATTCGATTGGCGTCGTACTACCTTCTGGCAGGGCAGTCAGCTTGTAGCTGGTACACTCATTGCCTGCAGAGTTGTCGCAGCTGGCTGGCTGCGGTGCGTAGGCGTACTTGTTAGTGGCTGCAGTGTCAGTGTTTAGCGAGTAATCACCGGCAGCACCCTTTGGATCACGCAAGGTTTCCTTGTCCATACCCTTTAGGTCGCTGGCTAGGAATGCTACGTTGGTAGCGCTGGTTGTACCGAGGTTCGCGTTGCTTGGGTAGAAGCCCTTGTTCGCGTAGTAAGCTTCGAGCTGACTCTGGAATGTCTTCAGGTCGGTTGTACGCTCGGTGTTACGAGCCTTTTGTTGAATACCGTTATAAGTCGTAATTACGAGACCGGCCAAGATACCGATAACGACAATCACGATCAAAAGTTCCACGATTGTGAAGCCCTTGCTTTGCTTGTTCAGTGAGATCATAAGGACCCACCCTCCTTAAAATTTATTTTGTTAAGAGCCCCAGGCCACGACGGGCACTATAAAGCTTCTAGTGTCTGATTATAACCATAAGCGTAACGTCGTCAAGTGCTTTAGCTATTGCCAATGTTCTTTGACAGGGAAGCAATCGGGCCCATGACACTGGCCGCGATAAGTCCCACACCGGCTCCTAGGAATATAATCATGACCGGCTCGATAATAGCCGCCAGACCATCAATCATGGTGCTCACTTCTTCTTCATAGAAGTCAGCAACCTTCACGAGTACGGTGTCAGTCTGACCAGTTTCTTCACCAACAGCGAGCATTTGCGAGACGATTGGCGGGAAATGCTTGCTTTCGCTCAGCGGTTCGCTGAGCTGTTTACCATTGCGAACTTCTCCGGCGGCGTCTTTTAGCTCTTGTTCGATGACTTTGTTGCCAATGGCACCACCGGTAACTGCTAGGGCATCCAAGACGCTGACACCAGATGACATCAGCGAAGCGAAAGTTCGGCTAAACCTGGCGATAGCAATTTTGAGGATGATGGTCTTAAAGATAGGGGTGCGTAGCAGCATTCCATGGAACCAGAACTTACCCTTGGGAGTGCGAATAAAGCGGAGGAAATAGAAACCAGCAATACCCAGAAAGATGATAATGAACAGCAAGTTCGGAATACTTTTTATGCCAGGGATGCTTCCCAAAAGGGGAATGTGTCTGATGATTGATGGGTGGACGCAGAAACCGCTGACGCTCAGCATCGCTCGGGTATAGACGGGGAGTTTTGCATTGGGTCCACCAAGTGATACGAGGATGTTGCCAATCTTGGGCACGATAAAGAGCATGATACCAAAGAACGCAATTACCGTGACACTCAGGATAACGATGGGGTACATCATGGCACTCTTAATCTTCTTGCGAATGCTCGCATCCTGTTCTACCTGAGTGGCCAGGCGCTTCAAGATTTCATCGAGGATACCACCGTTCTCGCCGGCTCGAACCATGTTTACGTACACTTCACTGAACACGGTCGGGTATTTCGCAAAGGAGTCACCGAGCGGCGCACCACCTTCGACATCATGGGTGATGCCGGCGATTACTTCACGCAGATACAGACTCTCTGAATCGGCTTGGAGGGCAGAAAGTGAACGGGCAAGTGGCACGCCGGCTGAAATCATCGTGGATAGCTGCCTGGTAAAGATAACGAGATCTGAAAGCTTGACCTTTTTCGACACCCCAAGGCTCAGGAAGCCGCCGCTCTTAGACCTATCTACCTTAATAACGAGGGGGTGAATACCTTGTTTCGTTAGGCTAGCGCTAAAGGTGGCTTTATCCTTGCCCTCACCGTGGCCGCTGACTGCCTTGCCATCTTTAACGCCTTTGTAGAAAAACTTCATACTTACTCTTGTGCCGTTACCCGTAGTACTTCACCGATAGTCGTCTCACCACGCAGGGCCTTGACCAGGCCATCAACCTGCATGGTCAGCATACCCTCTTTGATAGCCAATGCTTCAATGACTTCACTGGTGCCATTACTGACGATTTGTTTCTGAATGGCTTCACTGTTATCGAGGACCTCGTAGATGCCGATACGCCCACGGTAACCGGTGTGGTTACAGTTCTCACAACCTTCCTCGTGCGCCTTGAAGAGTCGGCCAATGCTGGCCTCGCGCGTGCTGAGCTCATCGGCTGTGACTTTGCTACCCTTGCCGATACCGTCCTCCAGAGCGCTCTTCTCGTGCTCGTGCAGGCGCTTCATGGCTCCGGCTTCATCGAGGCGGAATATCTTTTCAAGTTGGGTTAGCAAGGTAGCGTCGGGCACGAATGACTCACGACAGTGCGAACACAGCTTGCGAACCAGCCGCTGGGCAATCACAACACGAACGGTGGAAGCGATTAGGAATGGCTCGACACCCATGTTGAGCAGGCGTGGCAGACACGTGGCGGCATTGTTGGTGTGCAGGGTCGAGAATACTAGGTGTCCGGTTAGGGCAGCCTGGACGGCCAGGTCGGCTGTTTCGCCGTCACGGATCTCACCGACCATGATGATGTTCGGGTCTTGGCGCAGGAGGGCGCGGAGGCCATTTGTAAAGGTCATGCCGGCAATTGGGTTTACTTGGACTTGGTTGGCACCGGCGACACGGTATTCGACCGGGTCTTCAACGGTCGATATGTTCACGTTCGGTGTATTGAGCATGGTTAATACGCTGAAGAGGGTGGTGGACTTGCCGGAACCGGTCGGGCCGGTCACCAGGACCATGCCGTGCGGCTGGACGATGGCGTGTTGCAGGCTTTTCAACGCATCACCCCAGAAACCGAGATCCCCGAAGCTCGAGGCCTTGGTTGATTCGTTCAGGATACGCATGACAACCTTTTCGCCGTCGACGATGGGCAGGGTAGAGACACGCAGGGCGTACATCTGACCGGCAACTTCGACCTTAAACCGGCCGTCTTGCGGTGCTCGGTGTTCGTCGATTTTCAGGTTGCTGAGGATCTTGATACGACTGACCAGTGCTCCCAGCACTTTGCGTGGCAATTTATTGGCTTCGCGTAGTAAGCCGTCGATACGGTAGCGTACGACTACATAGCCTTCACGTGGCTCAATGTGGATATCGCTGGCGTTGGCTTTCACGCCGTATTCAATGATAAGGTTTACCGTCTGGGCGATTGGTGAATCTTCGGCGACTTCATCTTCACTGACGTCTTCGTCTTCGACTTCTTCAGCCGCCTCATCCGAGATAACTTTTGTCAGCTCGCTGCTGATGTTACCGCGGTATTGGTCAAGCGCTGCTTGAATAGTCGTGCTGGCAGCAATGTAGACCTTTAGGTCATTACCGAGTTGCTTGTGCAGGAAGTTTAGCGCCTGGATATCATCCGGATCCTCCATAGCGATGGAGATTGCGCCTCCCTTTTCGGCATCAAACACTACGGCGCGGTACTGTCGGGCGATACGTTCTGGTAACGCCTTTAGTACATCACGGGCAATCTCTTTGGCATTTAGCTCTACAAATGGCACCTCAATCTCGTCGGCGTAGAGCTTGGTCAGCTCTTTTTCGGTGAGCAGGTTGCTTTTGATCACTAAGTCCTGCAGCGGCTTCTTCTCTTGTGCCTCTTGCTCACGCAATGCAGTCAACTGCTCGGCGGTAAATTTACCCGTCGAGTTTAGTAGCTTCTCAACCAAAGAATCAGGTATACGCATGTTTATTTCTTAGTCACCTTAGCCGGATAGAGAGTCCACCCATCCTGGCCCCATTTTACCAGTCACGCAGGTAAAACGTAAGCAGTATATTTCAGAAGGCCACCACACCTTTGGGAGGTCCGTCCTCCCAAAACATTTTCAAGAGGTGTACTATGGCTATATGCCAGGGAGAAATGTCATCAAGCAGGATGTAGCCGACAGCTTTCAGCATGTCTATGCGCGCGGCCACAGCAAACACAAAATCTTCATCGACGAAGAGGACTATATTACATTTTTGAATCTGTTAGAACGCTATCTCTCGCCCGAGGAGGCCAAAGACCCCTACGGCATTTCGTATCCGAACTTTTTTAACAAAGTTGAGCTCATGGCCTTTTGTTTAATGCCGAATCATATCCACCTTCTGCTGTACGTGCGCCAGCCCGGTGCGATGGGGAAATTTATGCGAAGTGTCATGACGAGCTACAGTCGTTACTTTAACAAGAAGTACAAACGATCGGGCTCATTGTTCGAATCACGCTACAAGGCCTCGATGATTAGTGACGAGGCATACCTCGAACATATCTCGCGCTATATACACCTGAATCCGAAATTTTGGCGGGACTACGAGTACTCTAGCCTGCCGTATTATTTGCAACGTGACGAGGTGTCGTGGGTGAGACCAAAACGTATAATTGATATATTTGAGACACCCCAAAATTATTTGGCATTTATGGAAGATTATGTCGAACAAAAGAAGTTAAACGAAATTCTAAAGCAAGAATTAGCTAACGAAATCTAAGTAAAATTAGCTTTGGGAGGTCCGTCCTCCCAAAATGAAAATCAGTTTGCATCTCACGGGTTTCAGGCTGTATACCTGGTGTACAACATTAATTTGCAGGCAGGTTTGAAGACCGCCTCCGAGGAACGAAAGGAATAATGACATGGCAAAGACGAAAGAAGACAAGACACTTCAAGACACTGGCGGCACTAACGAGGGTAAGACTAAGGCTCTCGGCCTCGCACTCGAGACTATCGAAAAGCAGTTCGGCAAGGGTTCAATCATGAAGCTGGGTGAGAGTACTCACACAAAGGTGGAGACTCTGCCGACCGGGGCAATTTCACTCGACCTAGCGCTCGGCGGCGGTATTCCAAAAGGCCGTATTATAGAGATCTATGGGCCAGAATCATCTGGTAAAACAACCCTGAGCCTACACGCCATAGCCGAAGTGCAGAAACGGGGCGGTACCGCTGCCTTCATCGATGCCGAGCACGCACTTGACCCATCGTATGCCAAGCGCATCGGTGTAGATGTGGAAAACCTGCTCCTGAGTCAGCCCGACAACGGCGAGCAAGCTTTGGAAATTACAGAGACACTGGTACGCTCCAACGCGGTCGATCTGATTGTTGTCGACTCTGTAGCGGCGCTGGTGCCACGGGCTGAAATTGAAGGTGATATGGGTGACAGTCTGCCCGGTCTGCAAGCTCGCTTGATGAGCCAGGCGTTGCGTAAGCTGACTGGTGTCATTAACCGCTCTCACACGACGGTTATCTTCATTAACCAGATCCGCATGAAGATTGGCGTGATGTTTGGTAATCCCGAAACTACCACTGGTGGTAACGCGCTGAAGTTCTATGCCAGTGTGCGCATGGACATCCGTCGTATCGGCCAAATCAAGCAGGGTGAGAATATTGTCGGTAACCGTACCCGGGTGAAGGTGGTCAAAAACAAGATTGCGCCGCCATTCCGCGAGACCGAATTCGACATCATGTACAACGAGGGCATTAGCCGTTCTGGCGACGTGCTGGACCTGGCTGTTACCAAGGATATTGTCGAGAAGTCTGGTGCCTGGTTTGCTTACAACGACGCCAAGATTGGCCAGGGCCGTGAAGCCGCCAAGCAGTACCTACAGGACAACCCGAAGGTCATGGAAGAGATCGCCAAGAAGGTCCTGGCTGCCGAAGCTGCTCCAGTCAAAGAAGTTGAACCTGCAAAGGAATAGGAGGGGAGTAGTCATGACCAGCAATTCAGAGCAGCTCACGCTCCCGATCGATATTCGGGAACAACGTGAAGTTTGGTGGATTAATGCGAGGCAAGTTGAAACCCGGAGTCGATTTCTTGGTCGGCGCATGCTCAAAACTGAATTTGAATACGACGGGGATAGTCTCTTGCCAAGCAGGACACGACTTTCAGTCGATAAGATAAATGACCTAGAAGATCCGAACTTAAGATATGCATTGCGATTTCAGGACGCAGCTGAGGCTGCAGGGTGGTTTGCGCATGGTGGTGGCATGTCTTCGACCAAAATCGTAGCTATTGATGCTACAAACGAGGGGGCAGCGAGCCGTCTCCTGTACTCGACGCTTTCTGGTTATGGCGAGGACAAAACAAGTAGTTTCCTAGAGAATTTACGACGGTTTGCGCCCGACTACGATGGTCATTACGGCGATTAAGCAACAGGTCAAATCCGCAAATCGGTACTCGATTTTTGTGGAAGGGAAGTACTCGTTCAGCTTGAGCGAGACTGCCCTGCTGGAGAGTAAGATTACCAACGGGCAGGAGCTGACGGCGGAGCAGATAGCGGAATACAAACAGCTGTCAGCTGACGATAAATTGTACAATCGGGCGCTGAATTATGTAGCGCTTCGGCCACGAAGTGTCTGGGAGGTGGAATTCTATCTGAAACGAAAAGACGCTCCCCTACCCCTTACTGAACAAATTACGAACAAGCTGCAAAACCTTGGGCTGCTCGACGACCGCAAATTTGCCGAGTCATTCGTGCATGATCGTCGACTCCTCCGCTCTGCTAGCACGCGAAAAATCCAGCTAGAACTTCGCAAGAAACATATTGCAAGTGAAGTTATAGAGCAGGTGCTGACAGATGACGAGACTGATGAAGGGGCGATGCTCAGAGACGTTATAGAGCGTAAACGCCAACAATCGAAATACCGTGATGACGACCTAAAACTCATGCAATACTTGGCGCGCCAAGGTTTCGGCTACGGCGACATCAAACAGGCCTTGGAAGAATCGAAAGACTAGTGCTTCGGCACAAAAGAGGTGGAGGTATCTCCTTGCTGCCACTTATCGGCTGTGGCTGCAACAGTGCCGTAGGCGTGTTGGATGTTGGTGAGCTGCCCCACTGCGAGATTGGTCAGCTGACATAGTGCCAGATAGTATCCACCGATAACGAGTAGTAGCCCGAAGAGTAATTTCATCAAGGCATAGTATGTCAGAAGTGTGCGTTGACTAGCAAGCATAAGCATTGCATGGCTAGTATTAGGTTGCTAGCTAACAGGGTAAAATCAGCGACTAGGCAACGCTGGCTGCAGCGGCGGGCGCGTGTTTCAGAAGCTCGTTAATAATAATGCGCTTGTTGGTGACTTCGACAATTTGTGAGCGGTCGATACTCAGTGAGCCGCCCGTGAAACTTTTCAGGATAGATTGTGAGGCATACAGTTTTTGGATAGTCATGGTCGTTGTCTCAACGGCAAAGTCACTAATCTTGCCAACCTTATCTTTATTGACTGTCTCCACTGGCTTGCCGATAAGCTCGTACTCCAGCTCCAGAACCTTCTTGAGCCGTACGAGCTCGCTGGCGTCCGCCAGGACATCATGGTCATCTATCACGAAGCCTTGCGGCAGCACATCACGGATATCCTGATAAAGTAGTATCAATTCCTTGCTCTCAAAACGGTCATTACAATAGAAGCCCTCAATCTTCAGAGTATCGGGATTGATTATCGGTGCCACGGCTGTCGCTACCTGGGCACCAGTTCGCAGGCTCATGACGGGACGATTAATGATGGTAGCACTGAGTTGTAGCATGGCACATATAGTATATCCTTAAAAACAAAATGCTGCTGCTTGCATCTGCAAAATTGTTGACCTACACTTGCGAATTATGAACCGTGCTCATAGGGTAGTGGCAGGGGTGGCCAGCCTCTTGCTCCTGTGTGCACTGCTCCCGGCGAACACTACTGCTGACACGCCAGCCGTACCGATATTGAGTTTCCGCGAAGTCAAAATCAGTGGTGATGAGTTTATCGTCGTGCAAGCGAACCAGGCTATAGCTGACCTCAGCAGCTTCTGGCTTGGTTATTCTAGTGCCGATACGGCCACCAACATTGTGCCGACACAGCAGCTGCCAGCTATTGGGCTGGCCAAAGGCCAGGCGGTGCTGCTCACGAGCGATGCAGCCCAGACTTGTGACGCGGTTTACACCTCCAAACTATCAGTCAGCTTGAGTGATACCAAGGGTGCGCTGCAACTACGCCAGTTAGTGAATATGGACAGTAATACCTCGACTTTCACGACCATTGACAGCGTGAACTGGACCAAACCAAGTACGACAGATAAAACACCTGTGACCGACAATCTGGACCTGCGCCGCGAAACGGGCATTACACTGCCGGTGTGGTATCACGATGCCGCCAGCACATCAGGGTGGACGGTTGGTAATTTTGCGAACTGTAGCCTGAGTGTGGCTGCGGCTGGTTCGGGCACAGTGTCCCAGACCTACGCGTGGCCAGCGACGAGCGATGAGCCACCCGCAGTCATTTTGAATCTGTCGGCGGACGACCAGGCTTCGGATATGCCATCCATTCCGGCTAGCGATATTGGCCTCATGCCACCACAAATTACTGAGCTGTTGCCGAACCCTACGGGCACGGGTACCGACGGCACGGACGAGTTCATCGAGCTCTATAATCCGAATCCAAAGCCATTTGATCTAAGTGGTTTCGTACTCGAGACCGGCTCGACGACCAAGCATAGCTATACCTTCCCGGCTGGCACAAGCTTGCCGCCAAATAGCTTCGTGGCTTTTTACTCGGCTGAAACTGGTTTGAGCCTGAGCAATACCTCTGGTGCATCTGACCTGTTAGATCCACTCGGTGCGCTACTGACTCAGACAAATCAGTATGGCGTCGCCAAGGACGGCCAGTCCTGGTCGCTCGCCAAGGGCACGTGGTACTGGACGCTGCAGCCAACACCCGGCAAGGCGAACTCGATAGCACAGGTCAACTCAACTGGGGCCTCCAGTAAGGCTTCTGCGTCGAAGAGCTCGGCCCAAGTGAAAGGGGCGTCGACTACGACTGCTGGCGCTGCAAGTTCTTCAGCCGGCACGCTGGGAGCTACGGCGCAAGTGTCACCAGTCCACCCCTGGACGCTTGCGGTGGTAGCCGTTCTCGCGTTAGCATATGGGTTGTATGAGTACCGACTTGATATGGCGAACTTCTTCCACCGGTTTAAGCGACACCGAGCGCTTAGCCGTGCTCATGGGTGAACGTTTGCGTGGTGGCGAAGTCATCGAACTGATTAGTGATGTGGGCGGCGGCAAGACAACCTTCGTGAAGGGTCTGGCCAAAGGTTTCGGGAGTAGTGACGTAGTAGCCAGTCCGAGCTTCACAATTTCACGCGAATACGTGGCTGGTGACAAGACGATGTACCACTTCGATTTTTACCGGTTGAACGACCCAGGCATCGTAGCAAATGAGCTGGCTGAGGTAGTGGTAGATGACAAAGCCGTAACAGTTGTAGAGTGGGCGGATATTGTCGAGGGTGTGCTGCCTATCGAGCACGTCACGATTCGTATTACAAATACCGGTGAAACGAGTCGAGATTATGAAATATCGTGTCCCGAAGCACTCGCCTACCTAATACCAGAGGATACTTAACATGTTAACTCTAACAATTAGAACAGATAAGCCAGAGGCCGAAATCGGTCTATATGATACTACCGAGCAACTTGCCTACACTACCTGGCAGGCCCATCGTGAGCTAGCTGAAACCCTGCATGCCAAGCTTAACGAGCTTCTAGCCAGTCAGCAGAAGACACTGAAAGACGTGCAAGGTATTGTAGTGTTTAAGGGTCCAGGCAGCTTTACGGGCCTACGCATCGGTATCACAGTGGCAAACGCACTAGCGTATAGTCTGAGCATCCCCGTTGTTGCCAATGAAGATCCGCAGTGGTTACAGAACGGCATTGCTCGCCTCGAGAACGGCGATACTGATGAAATAGCGCTGCCAGAGTACGGTGCTCTGCCGCACATTACCGCTCAGAAGAAATAGAACTATTTGACAACATTTAGCATTAGCGGTAGAGTGGGCCTAGCGTAAGCAAAATTAAAAACAACAAAACACAATTTAAAAAAGGAATCGAGACGTATGATATTCCGAAAAGCCAAAAACGCGGTGGCTGTAGCTATCCTGGCCGCTACTCCGCTGCTAACTGTACTGACGCCAGGCATAGCCCATGCATTACCAGGCGCGTACTGTGAATGGACTGGTGCTGGCAGTGATGCTAAATGGAGCACCGTAGCTAACTGGACAAACGTCGGCGGCGGCTCGGCTAACTGTTCAAGTAGTGCTGCGCCTGGCGCCGGAGATGATCTGGTGTTTCCAACCGACACTGCAACCAGCTGGTCACCAATAAATGACTTAACTGCCGGAACTTCGTTCAATTCAATCACGTTCAGCGGTACTGGCGGAACGCATCCGTTTGATATTACCGGCAGCTCTATTACTCTGGCGGGTGATCTGACGGACACATCAGATCAGGGTAATGTAATTGAGAATGATGTTGCGATCACAGGCTCTACTACAGTGAACGTGGCAAACCAGGTTGATTTAAAGGTCGGTGGCACCGTCAGCGGCTCGGGCTCGATTACTAAAACTGGAAACGGTGATGCGGTGATGCGTACGCTGACATTAACGGGCGCACTCACTATTAATGGTGGTATGTTCACTTCACAGGCCAACAGCTCGGCTGACCTAACGGTTTCAAGTGTAGCTATCGTAAGTGGCGCAACCTTTGCGTATAATCCCTTTGATTTTTCGAGCACGGCCACGTATACAATCGCAAAACCTATTACCACAGCAGGCACGATTAACTTTAGTACGGTTGGTTCTGCTGTTGGAACCAATGATACGGTAAACATCACAGGAACAATGACGCTCACTGGAAACGCGAGTATTGTAGCCGTTGATGGCGAGACAGTGAATATTCAGGGGCCACTTCACGGGCCAGGCTTTGTGCTTGGGGCCTCCACGGGCTCTGTAGTGAACCAAAGTACTGACAATACAACTGATACCCCAAGTGGCGAGCTTGTCCCGGCAGCTAGTTCTTCAGATGGCTCAGACGGTACCACTGCGCCTGATACTGGGTTTGCACTGGTGAGTGCTCACCCTGGGGTTACCTTGGCGATTACTTTGGCTGCGGCTGGCGCACTGTTTGGTGCGGCACAGCTGAGCCGTAAAGCTTCGGCTCGTCGCTAACTCTTAAAGTTCAACGGAGACGGTTGTGCCAGAAGGAGTGAGATTCGACGATGTATACAAGCGAGCGCGCCCAGAGCGTCCGCTTCATCATGCCCAGCTTAACTATGCTCGGCGTGCACCTCAGGCCCACTCTCGAAAGCTTTTCCAGGATGTAATGCCAGTTGATCCGGCTGATGTGCAGCGCCAGATCCAGCAACTGCACTCATCCAAAACTCCCAAGGCAGCTAGTCGCCTTGTTACTCCGATTGTGCCGCATAAGCCACAACCCTCACGGGTGCTGATGCGTCCAGCGCCAGTTCAATCGCATTCATTACAGCTTCAGCAGCCAGAACCCGTAGCTGCACTTGTCGTTCGGACCCGCCGCCGAGTGTGGCGACTGCCTTCGCACCGTGTGGTATTGCACGGTCTGGCCGCGCTTGTTCTGGTGGTTGGGGCGACTATGAGCTGGCAGCAGCTGCGCCACAATACTGCTGGTCAAGCTCAAGCAGCCCAAGCGAGTGTGGCCAGGGCTGTTGCGGCAACGACGACCAGCTCAACCAACTCAGCGCCAAATACGGCCACTGTTACGACGGATACACTGCAGTCTTACCAGGTCGCGCCGGACGCGGCACGCTACATCCGGATTGGCAAACTTGGAGTCTGGGCCCGCGTCTTACAGGTGGGTGTTACCAAGGATGGTGCCTTGGCTACGCCATCGAACGTATTCGATACAGCCTGGTACAAAAATAGTGCCAAACCGGGTCAGCCCGGGGCGGCCTTGATAGATGGCCATGTATCAAGCTGGACCACAAACGGGGTGTTCTATGACATTAAAAAACTGGTTGCCGGCGACGATATCGAGATTGAGCGTGGTGACGGCAAGAAGTTCGAATTCAGTGTTGTAAAAACAGTAGCCTACCCGAAAGACAGCGTAGATATGAAGGCGCTCATGCAGCCAATCGTACCAGGTCAACCAGGCCTGAACCTCATTACTTGTGGTGGTAAATATGACTCAAAGCAGGGAGAATTCACTCAGCGTATCGCTGTCTATGCCACGCTGAGTAATTGACGCTAGCCCGCGCGACAGCGTATATTTAGAGTTGGAATAGCGAGAGACTGCTTTCCGCGTACAATACTGTTTTCTTAAATTAAACTCGAACAACAGACGAAAAACTACTTGGCTAGTGAAGTGATAGCGATTGCCAGGGCGTGCGTCTGCCAATAGAAAGGACAAATTATGGCATCTATTATGCAAGCTATTGCTAATTTTTTTGGTGGTGGCGCCAGAAAGCGTGCAGCTGATGACGCTAAAAAAGAGCTGGAGAAAGCCAAACGGGATGCCGATAAAATCGTGCAAAGTGCCCGCGAAGAAGCAAGCAAGATTATCGACGATGCCCGCCGGGACGAAAAGACCCGACGGAGCGAGATTAAGGATTTAGAGAACCGTCTGATCCAGCGTGAAGGGACACTTGATAAGAAACTTGACGAGCTCGACAGACGGGCCGAAAACCTGCGTAAGGGCGAGGACGAAGTTGAGGCTCTGAAGAACGAGATCCGTGATATCCGTGGCAAGCAGCAGGAGAAGCTGGAGAAGATTGCCAAGCTGAGCAAAACCGACGCTGCCGATAAGTTGATGCAGATGACGGAGCGCGATATAAAGAATGACCTCACTGGCCTGGTGGCCAAACTGCAGAACGAAGCCATGGAAGATGCCGAAGACCGCGCGGCACTCGTGATTGCCACGGCTATGGAACGTATGGCGAGCGAGGTGACGGCCGAGCGCACTG
Organism: Candidatus Microsaccharimonas sp.; assembly: GCA_035564115.1. Taxonomy (GTDB): domain Bacteria; phylum Patescibacteriota; class Saccharimonadia; order Saccharimonadales; family UBA4665; genus JACMPA01. Next base: position 29,400 of record DATMTN010000001.1, read on the forward strand.
TCACGAGCCTAAAGATGGAAAACGAAGATATGAAAGGCCGTATCATCGGTAAAGAAGGCCGCAACATTCAGTCATTGCAGCGGGCTACTGGCGTGGACATCATGGTCGATGACACCCCTGGGTACATTGTCCTGAGTTCATTTGATCCTGTTCGCCGTGAAGTTGCCCGCCAAGCCCTCGAGATGCTCATGAAGGATGGTCGTATCCACCCAGGCCGCATCGAAGAAATTGTCGAGAAAGCTCAGAAGAATGTCGAAAAGGACGTAGTACGTGCTGGCGAAGATGCTGCCCGTGAAGTTGGTGTCATTGGCATCCCTAAGGAAATCCTGCATCTGTTGGGTGAGCTAAAGTACCGCACGAGCTACGGCCAGAACGTGTTGAAGCACTCTACCGAAATGGCCCACATTGCTGGCATTATCGCTGAAGAACTGGGTGCCAACGTCAAGACTGCCAAGTATGCTGCTCTGGTTCACGACTTAGGCAAGGCTCTAAGTCACAAGATGGAAGGCAAGCATCACCACATCTCTGGTGAGATGCTGCGCAAATATGGTGCACCCGAGGAAGTTGCCCTGGCTGCTGAGCAGCACCATGACGATGTCGAAGCCACTACTGTCGAAGCGCTTATCGTCCGTGTCTGCGATGCCATCAGTGCCTCCCGCCCTGGTGCCCGTAACATTAGTGCCGAGAACTTCGTGGAGCGCATGAAAGACCTAGAGAACATTGCTAACGGCTTCAGTGGCATCGAGAAATCATATGCTATCAGTGCTGGCCGTGAAGTCCGAGTGTTTGTGAAGCCTCAGGCGGTCGATGATTTGAGCGCCATCAAACTGGCCCGTGACATCGCCACCAAGATTGAATCGTCTATGCAGTACCCCGGTACCATCAAGGTGAATGTTATCCGCGAAACCCGCGCTATCGAATTCGCCAAATAGTCCGAGACCACTTGACATCAGTAAAAACAGGACTACACTCGGAGGTATATTTAAGGTGTAGGAAATAAACACAATGTCTTACTCACCAGAAGATAGAAAGATTCTCGAAGGTGGTGAGCGAGTGGGCCCAAGCCTTGAGAGTCTCGTGGAAATCAGCCTGCCTTTTATGGAGGTAGAGCTGGTGTCTTTGAATCTAGCGATGCGCCTAGACGAATTGGGCGTGTTCGAGCATGTTGCGCCTAGCTTTGTTCTGCCAAAGGTCGATAAGGACGGTCAGAGACAACTCTTTACTGCAAGATATACGGGCGAGGGTGCTAATGGCTACCATGATGTCAGGAGGGTAGTTGTGACCCATAATGCCCCAGACGGCCTAGTAATTGCACGTGATTGGATGGTTGATCTCAGCAGTGGAATGTGTGCGGCAATTGAGTCGTACCGCCATAAGCGCGAACTGGTAAGCGCACGGAGTGGTCCAAGCGTGCTCCTAAATATGCAACGATCGCAGCTTTTGCTGACGGAGGGTGCTGAATACCTGAATGATTTGCCGAAACTCGTGAGTTTGAGCCAAGCCGAAGCCAGCAGATTCATGGAAGACACAGCAGTTTTCGTGGGGGGATATACTGGCCATCTCGACATGAAAAAGCCAAGCGCCTTCACGCATAAACTTATCCCCGGCGCAGCTTAGCTCTACGAAACATCATCCACCTCAGCTACAATAGAGACATGAGGATTCTTTATATCGGCGATATCATGGGCCCAATGGGCGTAGCCGTTGTCGAGCGCGTGCTACCAGACTTACGTCGGGAGGAGCGGCTCGATGTGGTGTTGGCTCAAGCTGAGAATGTCACAGATGGCAAGGGGCTAAATGTTGCCGACTACGAGAAGCTGCGGTCGCTTGGTGTTGACGGATGTACGGGCGGTAACTGGACAGTGCATCGCAAAGAAATACTTAACTTGTTAAGTGACTCGAAAATACCAGTAGTGGGGCCGGCTAATATGCCTGAGTGCGCAGAGCCTGGATTTAAATATGTAGACTCCCCTGCCGGTCGCGTGTTAATAATAAGCCTGCTCGGTAAGATTGTGGGCCGTGACGCTGAAAATCCAGTTGCAAATCCAATTCAGACAATTGAAAAAATCCTCGCTTCTCAGGCAGACATTCCCAGAGCTGCAACGGTAGTGAATATCCATGGCGACTACAGTAGTGAAAAGGTTGTCATGGGATTGTATTTGGACGGAAAGGTCAGCGTGGTAGTGGGTGATCACTGGCATGTGCCAACAGCCGATGCCAGAGTACTGCCTATGGGTACGGCTCACCAGACTGATGTTGGCATGTGTGGTTCGTTAGACTCTAGTTTGGGTGTCACACTCGGCAGTGTGGTGCCCCGGTGGCGTGATGGCGTGCAGACTCGCAATGTGCTGGAAACTAATGGCCGCGGCCAGTTCAACGCGCTACTGGTGGATGTTGATGAGAATACCGGCTTGGCAACTGTGGCTAAGACAGTCCGAAAAATCATTGAGGCCTAGTATTTTCCTCTGTTATCGGGTATAATCGTGCGAGTACATTTCGGGGATTGGCGCAGTTGGCTAGCGCGCGCGGTTTGGGACCGCGAGGTCGAAGGTTCGAGTCCTTTATCCCCGACCAATCAAAATAGGTCTCCTCAAGGAGGCCTTTTTTGATACTATGAAAATGGTAACTTCGGGGTGTAGCGCAGCCTGGTAGCGCGCCGCGTTCGGGACGCGGAGGTCGTGGGTTCAAATCCCGCCACCCCGACCATTTATTTGATATGATTAGGCCAGAAAAGAGGAAATTCTAATGGCAGTTAGCTTTGCAAAGAATAAAAAGACCGCCTCAGCTACCACGAGACTAGTGTTAGCAGCATTTGCAGGGATTGTCGGTGGCATTATCGCGGGTAAGGTTGCCGAGTGGTATCTGGCACCGTTAGTTGGTTGGGACGTGGCGGTTACGATTTATCTCGGCTGGATGTGGGCGACTATCGAGAAACTGGATGATGCTGATACGAAAGAGTTTGCGCTGCGTGAGGATCCGTCCAGGCGGATGGCCGAGTTTGTACTGCTGGGCGCTAGTATCGTGAGCCTGGCTGCAGTCGGCCTGGTACTTGTAGGTAGCGGAGGGGTCTCGGATGTGACTCAGACTGCCCTGCGGGCGGGTCTAAGCGTTTTTAGTGTTGTGCTCGCGTGGATTCTAACTCATACGATTTTCATGCTGCGATATGCCGAGCTGTACTACCGTGGCAGCAAGGGCGGTGTCGAGTTTGCTGGCACGACCGACCCAACCTTTAGGGATTTTGCATATCTAGCCTTTACGATGGGTATGACATTCCAGGTATCGGACACGGGCTTCAAGTCTGGCAAGTTCCGTAGCATTGCGCTTCGACACGCGCTGCTTTCATACTTGTTCGGCACCGTTATAGTCGCGACCACCATAAATCTCGTAGCCGGTTTGTCAAAATAACGTTTGCCTGAAATCAGACAAGCGTACAATAATTGTAATGATGCTTCTACTCGCTGCCGGACTGGTGTTTGTCGTGTTGTGCTTGTCAGAGATTGGCTGGCGGCGTGGCTACATGACGAGTGAGGTTGGTCGGAAGTTTGTCCATGTCACGGTTGGCAGCTTCGTCGCCTTCTGGCCATTCTTTTTATCGTGGAATCAGATACGACTGCTCAGCGTGGCTTTCATGATAGTAGTGGTTTTCTCGAAGGTATTTAATATTTTCTCGGCCATCCATAGTGTACAGCGCCCGACCTATGGCGAGTTCTTCTTTGCGCTGGTAGTCGGGCTGCTGACATTCATTACGCACAGCAAGGCAGTGTATGCTGCGGCGCTCCTCCAAATGAGCATAGCAGATGGCATGGCCGCAATTGTTGGGGTGGAGTATGGGCTTAAACAGCAGCGCTGGCGGTATTTTGTACTCGGTCACTCCAAGACAATTATTGGTACGGTCACATTCTTTTTGATATCGGCAGCAATTCTATTTGGCTATAGTGCCGACACGACACGACTTGCCTGGTATTTCGTGCCATTACTTGCAGCCACCACGACCCTCATTGAGAACTTTGGCATAGCGGGTCTCGATAACTTACTAGCACCGCTGTTCGTTGCGACGGTGCTGACAATGCTCGCCTAGACTTCTTGCTTGCCAGCTGTATGAGCGCGCAGTGCGTTGAAGATTACGAACACATCAACGACTTCCTGCAGCACGGCGCCGAGCAACGGCGGGAATTTACCAGTAAAGAACACGCCCATCATAATCAGACTTAATAGAATGCCGATGATAATACTCTGCTTGGCGATGCTAAATGTGCGACGGGCGATAGCCACGGCGCGTGCAACGTAGCTAATGTCATCGGGCATAATGATAACATCGGCCGATTCACTGGCAGCAGTGGAGCCGCGGGCACCCAGGGCGATGCCAATGTCCGAAGCAGTCAATACGGGTGCATCATTTACGCCATCGCCGACAAACACAACTGGTCGATCCTGGAGCCCTTCGACGGCATGCAGCTTGGCAGCTGGTGTGGCACCGGCGTGAATGACATCGATACCCAGCTGCTTAGCAACCGAGCGAGCGGTCTGTTCGTTATCCCCAGTAACCATCAGGAACTTCTTGATACCGAAATTACGAAGTGTGTTGAGCATTGGTTTACTCTCGGCTCGCGGCTCATCTTTGAATTTGATGACACCGACCAATTCGTTACCCAGTGCAACGTAGGCAACCGTAGACTTCGCTTTATACTTGGCTGATAAGGCAATATCGTGCTGTTCTAAGAAGCTCTGTTGGCCAACCAGGATTTGTTTGCCGTGCAGCATACCCTTTACGCCTTGGCCATTTGCCTCTTGGGTATGCTTGGCCTTGGTGTAGCTGAAGTGCTTTTCGTTGGCAGCGCGAACAATAGCTTGTGCCAAAATGTGCGCCGAACCTTGTTCGAGGCTCGCGGCCATGCCTAGGATCTCATTCTTGCTGTAGGGCTTGAGCGCAATGACTTCGCTGACCTCTGGCTGGCCATGGGTTAGGGTACCAGTCTTGTCAAACGCGAAGGTCTTGGCTTCAGCTAGTTTTTCGAGTGCTGAACCAGTGCGAACGATGATACCCTGTTTGCTAGCGCGGCTCATACCCGATATCAGGGCGATTGGCGCAGCTAGTAGCAGCGGACAGGGTGTCGCCACGACAATGACTTCCAGGAAGCGTAGAGAACTATGCCCGACATACCAAGCAGCTCCGGCAATAATGTAGGCTACGAGAGTGAACGGGATACTATAACGATCAGCCAGGCGTACAAACGGTGCCTGGCTGGCAGCAGCGTTTTCTACGAGCGTGACGATCTGCTGGTACTGGCTGTCGGCCGCTGCGTGGACTGCTTTGGCAGTGACTGCAGCGTCTAGGTTGATACTGCCACTCAGTATTGTGCCGTCTACTTGCCTCTCGACGGGCAGACTTTCACCAGTGAGTGAAGATTCATCGAAGGTGCTCGTACCTTCAATAAGTAGGGCATCGACTGGCACGGTCTCGCCTGGTTTGATGAGGATTTTATCGCCCACATGTATGTCACTAGCGCTGACATCAACGACCTTGCGTCCCCGCAGTACATGCGCTTGTTTGGGCGCCCGTTCTAGGAGTGCATGTAGCTCACGGTGAGCTCGCCGTTCAGCGTAATCTTCGAGCATTTCACCACCAGTGAGCATGATAACAATGACTATGGCTGCCCACTGTTGATGTAATAGCACCGAAGCAACAATAGCTGTGAGGGCAAGAATATCGATTCCGTATGAACCATTACGAAAATCGTCCCACATGCCAACAATAAGTGGTATGCAGAGTATGAGCGATATGCTTCCCAGAAGCCAATGTGTTGCATGATGCCAGCCCGCAAGCTGTAGTCCTAAACCAATGATAGCCGTCAAAAGGCCCAAAGCCAGTTGCCAGTAGCGACGTGCGCCACGCCAAAGTCGTTTCACGAGATTTTCCCCATTATTTACGTCCCTACCAGTATAGCTTATGAGGCGTGGGTGAAGTGTTGTTGTATGCGCACAATATACGTATGAAGGAGAGTGATAAATAAGGTAATGCCATAGAACCACCAGACGTACTTGAACCACATGATATGAGTCTGCGTACCGAGCTCAAGCCCATGGTAGAAGATAGCAATCATTGCCAGATCATTTAAATACAGTACATACTTCCACCAATTCTTGCTGGCGAACCACCGCTTTAGCTCAAAGGCTAAAAATACTAATAGGCTCACACTTCCGAGTAGCGTAATCCAAGCCATGCTCGGTGCGACATATGTCTCATAACTGTGTGGGGGCAAACCAAAGCCATCACGAAACCGCTGATAGATAAGTAGCCCGGGGTGCATCACGATGAGCACAAGCACCGCATAGCCAGTCCAGCGGAAAAATTGGTGGAGGTCAACATCGTCGTGCGGGAAAATTCGGCGCAGCTCCCCAATCATGTAGTGTGACCACATAATACTAAACGCGAGCAGGCCCAAAACCGGAAAGAAAGTGTACGTTGAAAGCGTCGAAAAATGCCAACTAAAGCTGTTTGCCCAGACATAAACACCCAGCAATACAACGATGAGAGTAAGGGCCCAAGGTAACCAGGTAAGTTTTATAGTTCGGGTAGACGATGGCGTCATATTGACTTTATCCTCTTGTGTAGGTAAAATTAGTTAAGTAGGTTAATAAAGTACTACTTCTAACTGTAGTATACTACAATTATATTTATGACAATACCAAGCTATCAAAGTGGTTTACTTTTCACCAAAGCCCATCGGCTCGTTCGAGAACGGGTCTATACGGTGTTGGAACTATACCAGCTGACGCCAACACTATGGTCGCTATTGAGTATGGTACTGCGTGAGCCTGATGGTATTCGCTCTGCGACAGTTGCAAAAGAGCTCGGCGTAAAGCCACCAATGGTAACTATGATGGCCGATAGCCTGATAGAGCTCGAACTAATCCAGCGCGTACCACACCATACCGATGGTCGCGTTAAATTACTTGCCGTGACTGCAAAAGGCAAGAAGATTGCCAAAGAAGTAGAGAACAAGCTGAATGGCGAAATTGGCTACCTGATGAAAGGGCTTTCTCCTCAGGACATTGCAACCTTTCAACACGTTCTAGTTACTATTATTAGTAACGCCAACTAGTCATTGTGCACAGTTAATAAGAAAAGTGCTTGACATAAAAATTGTTAAGTAATTTAATTAAATTACTTAACAATAAAGAATGCTCAGATGAGCAGAGGAGAATAGCAATGGAAGAATCCAACAAGATGCACGGTATGGCCACAGTCGCCATTATTGTCGCCCTAGTTGTTGGTCTGGGTGTCGGCTTCGGCGTCACCAAGGCTAGTGACAACGGTAGTAAAAATAATTTAAAGAAGCAGGTTACGACAGCTACTGCCCCATCGGCAGCTACTAAAGCCGCTGATTTACGTTCTGCACTCGTTAAACTGGGCGTCGAGCATATGACACTGACCGATCAGGCAGTTGACGCAGCCCTTGATGGTTCTGCTGACGCGGATGCAACCGGTGCAGCTTTATACAAAAACGGTACTGACATTGGCGCTGCGGTCGGCAGTGTATACGGTAAGGACGCTGAAACAACCTTTAACAGCGTTTGGAAGCTCCACCTGGATGAGTTTGTGAAGTACGCTGTGGCCAGCAAGACTGGTGATGATGCAGGCAAGAAGGCTGCCCTGGATGCAATTGACAGCGGCTACACTAAGCCACTGGCACAGTACTTGGCCAAGGCCAACCCAAACCTGCCAGAAGCTACTTTGGAAGGTGCACTCGGTGATCACGTGAGCATGACTGCCCAGATGATCGACTACCACGTTCAGGGTAACTACACCGCTGAAGCTAATGAGCTGGCAATGGCTAACGACCACATTGAAGGTATCTTCAGTACGTTGGCCACCGGTATTGTAAAGCAGTACCCTAGCAAGTTCTAAACATGAAGCGGAGTGGGCTGGATTACTCCGGCCCACTCCAGTTAGGAAGCAGTATGTATAAGAAGCAAATTATTATAGCCATCATTATTGCTCTAGGTATTATCGGCAGCTTTTCTGCCATCCTGTTGGGGAATAATTCAGGGCCGAGTAATACTAAAGCTATGGCGATGAGTGCCGTGGCCACTAACCATATTGATATTAAAAACTACATGTTTAGCCCGATGATGGTGACGGTTAAGGTCGGCACGACGGTGACCTGGACAAATCAGGACGCGGTAAAACATACGATTACTGCCGACACCACGTCATCGAAGGCTCCTAACAGTATGGACATAGCTCAGGGCCAAAGTTTTAGCTTTAAGTTTACACAGGCCGGTAGTTACACGTATCACTGTTTCCCCCACCCGTACATGCACGGTACAATAGTGGTTACGGAGTAACAACCATGAACCGAAAAACAACATTCACATTACTTGGACTGGTCGTGGCCATGATCGGTATTAGTGCGGTCATCGGTTTCAACAATCGAGGAGCTAGTGCGCAGTGCGAGAGTGCAGCTAGCCATAGTTACAATGTAATGATCATGGACGATAAAGTTTCGCAGCCGAACATTACCGGTAACCTGTGTGACACGATTACATTTACCAACATGGATCACCAGACGCGCGAAATAGCATTCGGACCACATGAAGATCACGTGGCGTATGATGGGGTGCCAGAGAAAATTCTAAATCAGAATCAGTCGTTCACGATTACTCTGAATCAGGCGGGCTCGTTCCACTGGCACGACCATGAGCACGACGAGGTCGAGGGCTACTTTACCGTCTCAAAATAAGCTATTCTTTCGCAAATAAAAAAGTTCCGGCCATAAAAGTCGGAACTTTTTATCGTAGGATATCACGTTGAGGCCTTTTGTAATTTTACCGCAACGACACCTCGGTCGGTGCTTACAAAAAACATCCACAGGATATTTTGGGGCGGACTAGGGGTCTCGAACCCCCGACCTTCGGAACCACAACCCGACGCTCTAACCAACTGAGCTAAGTCCGCCTTATCTGATGTGTAAAATGTGCCGTACCGTTCCGGCGCATAATTTCACCGTAAAACAGAGGTGATTATACCTGAAGAACGGAGATAAAGCAAAGCTCGCTTTGGTTTATCGAGCACTAAAGGGCATATCCAAGATATAGAGTAGACGGGCAGCTTTTTCAAGTATAGGTACCGGGAGTTTGTGATTTATATCAATTTGTAACAATTCTTACATTTCAG
>DATMTN010000002.1:0-22238 GCA_035564115.1 Candidatus Microsaccharimonas sp.
GTCGAGCGTATCTAATCTATCCGACGCTCATAACTTTTCAAAAGCGACCCCAGATACAACTTGACTGGGAACACGAGGAATATCGCTGGATAGCTCGACAAGACATCGAGCCGCTGGCAGAACGTGGGGAACTTGATATTCTGGAGGATTTACCCCGGCACATTGACGCAGCCTTGGCACTTCGGTTCGGCGGAAAACCTAAATCCCAAGCTCTATAAAACCATGGAAAAGCAACCACTGCTGCTGATTATTGACCTCCAAAAAGGTTGGCGGCACGAAACTGCCACCGAAGAAGCAATGCTAAACACTGTCAAGCTTGCCCAAAAGTTCAATGGCGACATCATACATTGTCGATTTATAAACGATGAGAGCAGCTTGTTTTATACCTCACTACGCTGGGACAGATTCTTTACAGCTGACGATACCGCTGAAATACCTGAAATCGAAGCCTTGCGGCTTCCAACCTATTGGCGCAGTACCTATTCATGCGTCAATGAGGAGACACTTCCACTTTTTCGCGCCGCCAGGAAGGTATATATCTGTGGGGTATTTACAGACGTGAGTGTGACGGCTACAGCTATGGGTATCTTCGATGTCAATGTGCCCGTGAGCGTCGTAAGTGATTGCGTTGCATCGCTCCATGGTGAGCAATCGCATATTGCTGAGCTTCGGAGCCTAGAATCAATTATCGGTGCCATTAACCTGCCGACTGCAGCTGGTGTGTTAGCCGACCTCAGCGCCGAATAGCCGTCGTCGTACCGCGCAACATCCCAAAAAAACCTCGCAGCCAGGACCAGGAGTACTACATACGGAAGGGAGAGAGTATACTAACGGTGTGAGGCAATTCAGTTTTTACCGGCACTTATCGACTCAAGCCAAAGCTATGTTGTGGGTATGTTTTTGGATATTGCTCTATTTCGTCCTGATTATTGTCCTGCCACCTAACAAGCTCACCATGCAGGATTACCACCTAACTGGTAATGAGTTCCGGATCTTTGCTGCTCTAGCCGGCATACCTGTCGCATCGGTCTGGATAGCAGCATTTGTCGGCTACAGCGCACTAGCAAGCTATGCCGAAAGGGTGCGCACAACGCGTGAGGGCCAAGCCTACGCACACATTGCTCGGGGTCTGCAATGGCTGGCTTGGAGTGTCCCAGTCAGTGTCTGTGCCAACACGTTACTCGGCGGGCTGGCCAATCTGAAGCCGAGCTTTTCATCAGCCGCTTTCATACTCAGCCATTACGTCTATCTGGGCATCGCCCTGATTGCGTTCACCTTCATGACTGATGGCACGCGGCGCCTGCGCGAGATCATCAACAGGGCGCCCTCTCAATTGGCGATTCGAGGTATGATGGCCATCGCCACCCTTATATCCGTCGTGTACTGTACGATTACGCTGCGCACCGTTCAACAGCAGCACCCGAACAGTTATCATCTCCCGGTGTGGCTAATCTTACTTACAGTAATCATCCCATACTTGTACGCTTGGCTGATGGGATTTTATGCGGTCTTTGAAATGAGCCAGTATCGTCGAGCTGTGCGAGGGTTGTTCTACAAGCAACCGCTGCGATTATTGGCAACAGGTACGATCTGCGCCATCATCGCATCCATAGCCCTACAGTATCTGACTTCCACAAGCCGTTACCTGCGCCGGATCACGCTAGACGGGCGGTTGGTCGCGCTGTATCTCATTTTGTTCATCTTCGCCACTGGCTATATTTTCATAGCAGTTGGGGCTGCCAAGCTCAAAAAAATAGAAGAGATATAGCGCGTGGCTTCAGGTAAGAATACATCGGTGTACGAACGCGTGGTAGAAGTGACCCATATTTATCTTGGGCCGGCTGCCGATAGGTTCATTGATCGTCAAGTGCAAAGCCATGTGCACAAAGACCCTTCGAAGTTAACTCTCCAGGACCTTGAGCTACTCATTGACTGGATACAAGTCGCTGTGGCGCTTTTGACGGATGATAGTGAAATTGTCGAAGAATATATTATTCAGCTTCATAAGATTGTACATCCTGAAGTAAAAGGCGCCCCACACAATGAATAAGCAGCTTAAGCAGGAAGCAGCAGAGCGACTCGTCGCCGAAGAGCGCACCAAGACTGATGCGCTGTTTACTAGTATTGGTGATGGAGCGATTGCCACAGATGAGTTCGGCAAGATTACTCGCATCAATCCAGCAGCACTAAAAATTCTAGGCTATCATGAACAGGAAGCGCTTGGTGAGTGGTTTCCTAACATTGCAGTTATCGTAGACGAAGATGGCAATAGGCTGAGTCTGATTGACCGGCCGATAACACGGGCTTTTCTAACTGGCCAAGCCATATCCGAGAAGATATACTACCTCACTAAACATGGCAAGCGTGTACCGGTGTCGGTTACCGTCTCGCCCATGATTTACAACGGACGACCGATTGGGGCTATTGAAGTGTTCCGCGATGTCAGCCTGGAGTATGAAATTGACCGCATGAAAAGCGAGTTTATTTCATTGGCTTCCCACCAATTACGCACCCCATTATCAGCCATAAAGACATACGCCCATATGCTTATCGATGGCTACATGGGGGAGCTAACTCCTGACCAACGACGCTCCCTCTCGACGATCATCGGTGCCTCAAACCGCATGAACGAGCTCATAAGTACGCTGCTTAACATCACACGCATCGAAAGTGGAGGTATATCTATTCAACCGAAGTTATTGAGCCTTAAACGCCTGGTCGAAGAAGTCATAAAAGAGTTGGAGCACACCGCCCAAAGTCGCTCCATCAGTCTTACCCTCGCACCGACTAAAAATGATTTTGCCGTTAAAACTGATACGCTGATTGCGAAAGAAATCATCACCAATCTGGCCAGTAATGCCATAAAATACACGCCTGATGGTGGCAAAGTCCATCTGAGCCTTGCGAAACGTGGTACAAACACTATTTTGAGTGTCCAAGATACGGGTCTCGGTATTCCTAAAGAGGCGCAGGAGCAGATCTTTACTAAATTCTTCCGCGCACCCAATGTGGTCAAACTAGAAACAAGCGGAACGGGGCTGGGGTTATATCTGGTAAAAGGCTTGGCCGATCAGCTTGGGGGCAAAGTGTGGTTTGTGAGCGAGGAACATCAGGGCAGTACTTTTTACTTCTCGTTGCCCGCTAAAGAAGTCCGAAAGAAGACCAGCACCTAGCCAGTCATTTTTGCATATATCGAAGTATTACGGTATTTATTGTATGAAATCTTACACAGGCTCCCGTGGGGAATGTGTCAAACTGGAGGAGAAGAAAGATAGGTAATTAGAGAGGCGAGTGCTACGTGGCATCAATTTTAGTAGTTGAAGATGATAAAGACCTGAATGCGGCTTATAAGCTTATCCTTGAGAAGGCCGGCTACGACGTGCAGGTGGCGTACGATGGTAAAGCCGCGCTCGAGAAACTTAAAAGTTTTGAGCCCGACCTCATCCTCCTGGACTTACTTATGCCTATTATGGGTGGCCTAGAGTTCTTGCAGAACTATGAACTAACCAATAAGCATCCCGATGTAAAGGTACTGATCTTTACAAACATGGAGAACTCGCCAGAAGTAACTGAGGCCTACAAGCTCGGTGCCCACCGATGTATCATAAAGTCATGGACAGCGCCCCAGAACCTCGCGCGTCTAATACATGATGCCCTCGAGAAAAAGGTCTAGCTAGGCAGTCATCTGGAGATCTGCTATGAACTGATCGTTCAAAGCAGTGCGTAGTTTGGCAGTGTTTATCTTATAAGCCGTGTGCTTGCCGTAGTTAATCACACCGGCCTTCTTGAGCTTGTTTAGCTCCGTGGCTGTCGTTTCTCGTGTTAAGCCGGTAAGATTAGCGAAATCCTGATGTGTCAGGAGCAGCTCCAGCTCAACTACGCCTTGGCCCAGCTCCTTGCCGTGGTTTAGGGCCAGGTAGTGGAGGGTATAGATAAGCTTATCGCTGGCTCGTGAGTGCTGTAGCGCGTTTAAACGCATGCTCTTGCCAACTTCATCAGCGACATAGTTCTCAAGCTCTGCGTAGAGCACCTCTGGCTTAGACTTTAATAACTCGATATACTCCTGGGCTGGAACACAATATACTGCAACATCGGTAAACGCTTCGTAGTAATAAATGGCACTCGGCGCTCGTCCCAGCACCCAAGCAGCCGGAAACACACTGTTCTCGCCATAAAAGCCAATCGGTTTCTCATCCCCACTACTGCTGATGTTATACGCTTTCACGACACCCTTTTGCAGTACATAGGCTACCCGTGGCGCTTCGCCCTGGAACAGGATAATTTCCCCCTTGCGGTAGGTGCGCAGTGGATAGTCTGTCAGAAGGTCTCGTATCTGCATTTGGTCTCCCATCACCTTTCAGTGTACTCGTTTTAGGAGAGAATGAGAAGGTGTCCTCAGGTTAGTTGTTACTTTGCTGGGAGTTTGTCGTCGATGACGGGGGCACTGCGTGATTGGCTCCAACCAGCACAATGAAGTCGGCATCGTAATAAATATCTGTGTATGAGCTGCTCGTGACGACATTGGTGCCATAGATGCTTTGGAGCAACTTCTTGGTACTGGGCATCTTACCCCCGGATACGTCAATGATGGTGGAAGTTGCCTGCGTAGTAGTCGCGTCGCCAGTATCGCTCACGAGCACACCCTTGGCCTTCAGATATTTCGAAGCCTTGGCCGCTACACCCGACGTATCGGTGGCGTTCAAGACGACAACGTTTGCCCCTTCTCGGGTAATCGGGTTGGCACTAGTGAGCTGCTTGATAGCAGCCTGGATATCACTGAAGTCATCCTCACCAGCAGCGGGGACCAAGGCTGACTGGCCGAGTGGTGTCGTGTAGCTCGTGAGCAAGTTTTTACCGTGCACGTTGTTTAGGCCGATTGACTGAATGCTACTCACATCCTTACTGATGTCATAGGCACGACGTACCTCGCCAAGTGTGAAGTCAGTCTTCACATTCGTACCAATGGCATCAAAAATACTACTAAGCTTCGCTGGATTGGTGAGTACGCCGGTACTTGTAACTTTTGATTTCAAGGCAACCAGCTCTTGACGTTGGTTATTCGTACGGTCAAAGTCAGAGGCCGGGAACCCGTACGAACCATAGGCGTCACCTCGGGCTCGTGACAGGTCAAGTGCCTGCTCTCCGTTCAGGTGGTGTACGCCATTGGAAAGTTTCACCAGTGGCCCACGGGTTGTCCAGTCGATACTTGGGTCGTAGAGACCACGTGGGTCGGTACTCTTTACCGTGATATCAATGCCGCCAACGGCGTTAACCATGTCTTTCAGCGCCGTGTAGTTTACGAGTGCATAGTAGTTCAAGTCAACGTCAAAGTTTTGCTCAATAACCTGTTGTAGTAGTCCCATGCCACCTGGGAAGTACCCGTTTTCGCTGAACTTTTCATTCTCACCATCAACATATGCTTCATTAATCTTCGCATGGCCATTGCCAGGAATATCGACATATAAGTCACGAGGGACACTCATCATGTACGCTGTCTTATTCTTGGTATCGAGGCTAAGAATCATGATTGAGTCGGTCAAGTTGCCGCCATTGTGACCAATATCATCCGCCGAGTTACCAGCAACGAGTATGTTTACCCGGCCAACATCCTCGCCCTTCAATTTTGTGCTGCTGAGTACGCTAAAAAGGCCGCCGTGGAACGTCTTGGCGGCGTTATAGACAAACTTGAAGCCGAGCCAACCACCAATAGCCAAAAAGACAATACAAAGGGTAAGCAGCGCCTTGCGCCAGGTCACGAATTTCGGTAGAAAACGTCGCTTTTTATCAGTTTTACCTCGTCCTCTGCCTCTTGGAATATCGTCATCATCAGTCAATGTAATACTCAGGGGCTTACGACCACCGACGGGTGGCAAATGACGATCCGCTGCTATTGAGCCCGCTGGAGAGTACGAGGACAATGTTTGGCCAACTTTCGGTACGGCAGCACTCGCTTCTGGCTTCTTAGGGCTATTCATGAGTGGCGATTTCCGTGGAGCGTCAAACCCAACACGTCGTGGTGCATTGGTGCGGGGCATAAAGCCATCGATAGATTGGAACGGTGTCTGTTTGCGTTGCATACGAAGCTTACTTCAGTTGCTACTATCATACCGCATTTACGTGTAATCGCCTCATATATTTGTACAGTCTGGGGTACCTCCATAGGTTGTTTAGTCTACCGTACGCTACCTTAAAAGTTGCTGATAGCAATAAGAGGATATGGTGCACCATTAAGCAAATTCCAAGCAAGTAAGCGTGTAATTGCGCTCATAACCATTTAAACAAGGGTGCTATCAATGAATCCAGTATTTCGGGGCGTGCGTAATGCATTCCGAAACGGCGTTCGTACGCTGTCTATTACGACCATATTGGGGCTGAGTATTGGACTAAGCCTCACCATGCTCATCGCCAACAAAGCCGTCGAAAACAAGATAAAAAGTGTGAAAAGTAGTATTGGCAACACCATAGCTATCACTCCAGCTGGCTTCACACCTGGTAGCCAGACAAATAATGCGCTGACCACGACACAGCTCGCCAGTGTCAAATCGCTCACACATGTTACGGGCATTGACGAGACTCTGACTGATCGCCAATCAACCACTGGCACCTCGAGTTTTGGGGGACGATTTGGTGATTCGTCTGATACAAGCAATCAAACTACTACTAGCTTGAGTTCTCCTGTCACACTAAATGCCAATGGTGGCGGTCGCTTCTTTGCTGGCGGTGCTTCGTCTGACAGCAGTGATAGTTCAATAACTACAACGTTCAGCCTACCGGTATCGTTCCTCGGCACGACCAACACGAGCAAGCTAGATAATACGAGCATTACACTCGAGAGTGGTCAGACCATCAATGGAAATGCCGACACCAATGACGCACTCATTAGTAGCACCATGGCAACCAAGAATAGCCTGAGCGTTGGCTCAACATTTACAGCCTACAATGCGACGCTAACTGTTGCAGGCATCTTTAATACAGGCAGTACACAGAACAGAGGCTCCGAGAATACAGTCATCGTGTCGCTGCCAGCCTTGCAACGCCTTAGCGGCCAAAGTGCCGTTGTAACAAGCGCCGTCGCCACCGTCGATTCGCTCGACAACCTTGCAAGCGTCACCAAGACTGTTAGCAGCAAACTCGGCTCGAGCGCTGACGTCACCAGTGCTCAAGAAGAGGCCGACAACACCGTGAAGCCACTCAACAGCGTCAAGACGGTCTCGACTTTTAGCCTTATCGGCGCGACTGTTGCTGGCGCCGTCATCATCTTGCTTACCATGATTATGATTGTGCGCGAGCGCAAGCGTGAGATTGGAGTTGTGAAAGCCATTGGTGGCTCGAACATTCGTATCATGAGCGAATTTATGGTCGAGTCAGTGACGCTGGCTCTCGCTGGTGCGGTCATCGGCCTGCTGATTGGCTTCATCGGCGGCCAGCCCGTGACGAAGATGCTGGTAAACAATAGCACCACTTCTAGTTCAAGTAGCACAGCTCAGGAGGGCCCCGGCGGACCAAGCACGAGGAATGGATCTGGCAACCAGATAGTCACACGCAGTAACTTCGGTGGTGGTTTTCGCCAGTTCCGCAACAACCAAGCTATCCGCGGCATCAGCGATGTCAAAGCCCAGATCGGTCTCGATGTTCTGGGCTATGGGTTAGTTGCCGCCATCCTGATTGCCATGGTCGGGAGCGGACTGGCCGCTATCATGATTTCTAAAGTCAGACCATCAACCATAATGCGCAGCGAATAGGAGATTTCCAGATGTTAGAAGTAAAGAAACTTGTTAAAACCTTCCAAACCGGCGATGGGCAAGTCACGGCGACACGTGATATCAGCTTCAAAGTTCCCGACGGACAGTTCGCCAGCATTGTCGGTCGCAGTGGTTCAGGCAAATCAACGCTACTCAGCCTGTTGGGTGCGCTTGATAAGCCAACCAGCGGCAGTATCGTGGTTGGTGACCAGGACGTCACGCAGCTAAGTGACCGCGCGCTCATTGCCTACCGTGGTAAAACCATCGGTTTCGTCTTCCAGAGCTACAACTTGGTACCAAGCCTGACGGCGCTCGAGAATGTCATGTTACCGATGGAGTTCGCCCACGTGCCCCTTGGGGAACGGAAGAAGCGGGCAGCAGAGCTTCTGACCCAAGTCGGACTCGAGACTGACCAGATGGAACGTAAACCAGGACGCCTCAGTGGTGGTCAGCAGCAGCGAGTAGCTATCGCGCGGGCGCTCGCTAACAAGCCCAAACTAATCCTTGCCGACGAGCCAACCGGTAACCTCGATTCGACAACCGGCAAGATGATTTTCGACCTGCTGCACGATCTATCGCGCAGTGAAAGCACCACCATCATCGTAGTGACGCATGACCTTCAGATTGCCGGCAAGACCGATGCCACCTTCAAGCTCGACGACGGCAAATTAGTCAGCAAATAACTCCAGTAAAGCAGAGCAGTTACTACAGGAGAACGAACCAATAGAACCGATGCTCTGGATTCCTTACTTAAACGAGAAGAAAATCCTGCAGACAGTCAGACGTATACCATCGAATGCGGTTTGCGGACACCGCTACTCGCCGATAGCAAGTGGCTTCAACAATGACTGCGCATCGGCATTAATGCGTTGAGCGGGCTGGCTTTGGGGCCAGAACCAGCGTGCTTGGCTGCGCAGTATAAATGTCTCGACACCACCACCCTGAGTGATGAGTACCAGCATCGCGACACCAAGGACTGCTAGCTTTACTTCTGTCGATGCAATTCGGCGAACAGCCCGCGAACGCAAGAACTCGCGCAACGCTTGGGCAATTGCCAGGAATAAAACCGGCACAAACGCCACCAGGTAACGACCGTGCACCGCCACAACCCGTGTGGTATGCAGATAGTCGTTATAGTTCTGCACATACAGCACCAGAACATATATGCCCGCCAGCAGCAGCGTGAGGCGTAGAACCGGCTCACGCGCCAATCGCCGCCCATAGAACACCAGCAACCCAACCCCGATGGTTAGCACCGCCCAAGAGATATCTTTTATTACCGGCAGCGAGTCGGCCTGCCAATAGGTCACACTACCATCCGTATTAAAACCACTACTGATTGTAAAGGTCATCTCCTGCATCATGCGGCACAGCCACTGATAGGGATAGAACAGCACCTGATGATGCGTCAGTGTCTCATGCATGTTTGCCAGCATGTAGTTACGCGCCCACGGGCCGTACGACTGACAGTCATCAATGGTCAGCACCTGGTCACACTCCGGAATGGGCGTGTGGTACTTGACGATATTGACCGCATAGCGCTCCGTAAACAAGCCACCACCAACGATGAGGAGTACTACATAGAAGACCAACCAGGGCCGCGTAATCTGTCGTAGTTGCGACCAGATACGTAGCTGGCGACGCTTGAAGCCCAGATAGATCACATAGCCCGTAATGGCCATGGCGATCGGTAGAAAGGCGTACTTCACCATGCTGGCAAAAATACAGATGAGCAGCAGCTCCAGAATAATTCGCAGATTCCAGGTCTTACTCTCTCGCAGCCGCAGACACCACCACAGCGCCAGGGCCACCATACAGATGAACAGATTGTCATAGTTAACTTCGGCGCCCAACATCGGCACAACCGGAATCAGTGTAAAGAAGAATAGGCTCAGGTTGATCAGTCCGTCCGAAGCACTGCTAAAGCGTCGTAGCACCTGGCGCACAAGCATCAAAAACCCGACAAAGAGACCGATATTGATAGCCCGCAGCCACAGCACTTGGATCGTCAGGTCATGCGTAAACAGTTCAATGAACCGATACGGAAAGCTCATAAGGTAGTGGTACAGAAACGATGGGTCGCGCAGGTAAGCACCGAGGGCCGCCGTGCCGGGCGGCTGGCTCGTGATAAGCGGCCACCATTGCTGGGCATGCAACTGGATCAGCCCCACATGGAACTGCTCATCAAATGGTTGTGGGTAGCGAGCCGTCAGGGCAATCCAGCCGGCCTGCAAGACGTACAGCACTAGTATCAGCGCAAAAAATAACGGTGAAGCAATGAACCTGAGACAGCGACGAGTGAAGGCAGGCATCTTTGCCATGGTTAGCGTGCTACTGCCTTCACATAGGCTTGCCAATCTTGCTCGATACTCACCTCAGGGATACCTGCTCGTAAGCTTTTGGCTACGCCAGGTTCATAAAAACGCTTGATAGCTGTCGCCAGTGACTGTGGGTCTTCGGGTTCGCAGAGCAGTCCATCGACACCCTCGTGCACGTGAATAGCGAGCGCGTGAATATTGGTGGCAATCACCGGTGTGCCACAGGCGTGCGACATCTCAACATTCCAGCTACCCGTGCCACTGCGATAGGGTAGCACGACGGCATCGGCTTGGTTGATTTTGATCGCCAGTTCTTCGGAAGGAATGTAGGCGTCTTCGATGCTGACACGCTCGGCCAGCTGCAGCTCCGATATCAAGGCATCAAGTTCGGCCGTACCGCCCCAAACCTCGCCAGCAATTGTCAGGTGGATAGGTTCGGGTACCTGCGCCATGGCACGAATCAATACGTCCACGCCTTTGTACGGCCGCACAAAACCAAAAAAGAGCAAGTGCTGATCCAGCGTGCTCTTCTTCGTGTTTGCACTCAATGGGAGTGCCAGCGGCATCTTCACAACCCGGGCGCCGACATTGAATAGCTCCTTGAGCCGTTTTGCCTGTTCAGGATTGTGCACAATGACCGTATCAACCCGTTTAAAGACAGCCCGTATCAGCTGCTTGTCGCCGGGTCGAGGCTCGTGTTGCAAAGCATTGTGACATACCAGCACCGTTTCTGGACGCTTCTTACCCATCGCCGCCAGCATGGCGGAGTAGACCGGTCCTTGAATGGTCGGCACCCACCACACGAATACTACGCGGTCAAACTGGCGCATATAGCGCGCCCAACGCGCCCAACCAAGTGGATTGTTC
This sequence comes from Candidatus Microsaccharimonas sp., assembly GCA_035564115.1. Lineage (GTDB taxonomy): Bacteria > Patescibacteriota > Saccharimonadia > Saccharimonadales > UBA4665 > JACMPA01. The sequence continues at coordinate 10,928 of DATMTN010000002.1, forward strand.
CAGGCCAGTACACGCTTGACGGCAGGGAAGCGAGGCATTTCCGGCTTATCATCGGCCACAAACTGCTGACCAGGATAAAAGAAAGGGTATTGGCGCTTCCAGGAGATAATTTCTACTTCATGACCAGCTGCCTGGAGTTGATGAGCCATCTGCGTCGTATGCTGGGCGATGCCCCCTTTGTAGGGATGGGTAGGCCCAACAATACCGATTTTCATGCACAGCTCCTTCGTATTTCCCCTAGTATAGCAAATGATTACGTCCTAAACGGTGCTACACTAACTGCATGCCAGCCATGCATCGTCTAAGAAAGATACGAGCCGTAGTATCGCCACGAATCCTGAAACGAGCCTTAATACTCCCGATTCTCTTGCTCACAGCGTTCGTATTTATTGGTTTCTTTCATAGCCATCCGCAGTACTGGCACCAACTTCAGCATGTACCATTGAGTACGCTTGTCCTTGTGTTTGGGCTAAACGTCATACTACTAAGCATTTTGGCGGGTATCTATCGGACCTGCATCCATTTATGCGCTAAACAGATTGGTGGTCAGGAAAACTTCTTGCTCACTGCATATTCATCGATCATTAACTTCTTCGGTCCTCTCCAAAGTGGTCCTGGGGTGCGTGCAGCCTACCTCAAAACAAAGCTGCACATTCGCCTGCGAGATTACACGTTTGTAACTCTTTTGTACTACGCCCTCTTCGCCATTATGAATATTCTCTTCCTCTGCATTGGCAGTCGTCCGTGGTGGCAGACACTGCTCGCCATCCTACTTACGAGCGGCGCTTGCTTATGGGTACTCAGACGTTTCACTGGCGGCAATACCCAAGCACTTCAAGCTTTGAATCTCAAACCTCGCTTGCTCATCGTCCTAGCTACACTAACCTTCTTACAAATAGCTGTTCAATGCCTATCATTCTATGTTGAACTGCACACGATTAACGCCGGTATCAGCCTGCGGCAGGCGATTACCTATACTGGGGCCGCCGACTTAGCACTCTTCGTGTCACTCACACCGGGTGCAATTGGTTTCCGCGAAAGCTTCCTGGTGTTTTCGCATTCACTGCATCATATTTCGACCGCTAATATCCTTTCGGCTAACCTGATTGACCGGGCGGTGTATGTGGTATTTCTAGTCGCAGTATTCGTAGTGGCCGCTTCTACCCATGCCTCAACACTATTGAGATTAAAGAAGCTGCGTCAACAGGCAGAGTAACACCAAACTAGAGGCGTTTCAGCTAACTTTCAACCGAAGTTATATACTAGTAGCATATGAGAATTTTAGTTGTCGAAGATGATGTTAAGATCGCCGGAGCGATCAAAAAGGGCTTGGAGCTCAAGGGATTTGCTGTCGATATGGTGCACGACGGCGAGACTGGGTTATCGTACGCTATAGACTCCGATTACGACCTCGTAGTGCTCGACCGCATGCTTCCGGGTATCGACGGGGTTGAGTTATGTCAACGCGTACGGGAACAAGGGGTGCAGACACCTATCCTAATGCTAACCGCCCGCGGTACTATTGGCGACAAGGTCGAGGGTCTAAACAGCGGCGCCGATGATTACCTCGTAAAACCGTTCTCCTTCGATGAGCTCAACGCGCGTGTCAAAGCCTTGCTGCGCCGACCACCGACCCATACTGGCACCATTATTAAACTCGATGATTTGTCACTCGACACAACCTCTTACGAAGTGGTACGCGCCGGGGAGCAGATCAAGCTCTCGCACAAGGAGTTTGCCCTCTTGGAATACTTTATGCATCACCCCGGTCAGGTCATTACCAAGGATATGATCATTAATCATGTCTGGGATGAGGATGCTTTAGTGCTGCCCAACACTGTTGAGGTCTATATTGGCTACTTGCGTAACAAAATTGACCGACCGTTTCCAGACTCTAAACCATTGCTCCAAACCCTTCGTGGGTTCGGATATAAACTGGCCGCCTGATGTTCAAAAACGCTACCGTCCGGCTGACGACTTGGTACCTAGCTATCGTGATGATCATTAGCCTCGGTTTCAGCGTCGCGGTTTATCATTTCGCCACCAACGAGCTGACCTATGGGCTCAACAGTCAAACGCAGCGTATTTTCCGAGAATTTCCCGTCTTTACCAATAACCCATACCTGCGCATACGTGATAATGATGTTAGCCTTGGTGCGCATCATATTCTGCTGAGGCTCGCCTACTTTAACCTACTCGTCCTCTGTGGCGCGGGAGTTCTGAGCTATTGGCTGGCCCGTATGACGCTGGAACCGATTGAAACGGCACATACTCGCCAAAAACGCTTCACCGCCGATGTTAGTCACGAGTTACGAACACCACTGACTTCACTGAAGATGAATAGCGAGGTGGCGCTGATGAACAATACCGCCAGCAAACCAGAACTCCAGGAAGCACTCCGGAGCAATATCGAAGATGCCGGTCGTATGGAGCAGCTCATAAATAATTTGCTGCGCCTAACGCAGCTCGAGAACGATGACACGACGGACTTTGCTGACGTCTCATCCGAGACACTTGTCCAGAAGGCTATCGCCCAAGTCAGCAAGACGGCCGAAGTGAAACAGATCAAACTAATAAACGAGGCTAAATCAGGCAAGCTGCATGGCGATCCTGACTCGTTAATACAGCTGCTGGTTATTCTGCTCGATAACGCCATCAAGTACAGTCCAGCCAAAAGTACGGTAACCCTTTCGAGCACTAAAAATGAGACAAGCTATTCACTACATGTCGCCGACGAAGGCCAGGGCATTGCTCCCGAAGCACTACCGCACGTCTTTGAGCGTTTCTACCGCCAAGACAGCGCTCGTACCGTTGGTGATAGTCAGGATGGTTACGGTCTTGGGCTGTCGATTGCCAAGATGATTGCTGACCACAACCGAGCCAGTATTACCCTGACCAGTACGCCTCAGAAGGGCACTGTCGCAGAAGTCATACTGCCGCTTGCTCAAAAAGCTTAAATTGTCACAGAGCCGATGGCGATCGCCAATGATAGGCCCAAGTTTACAATGAGCGAGAATAAGAACATCTGCTTACCCCACGTACTACCATCCGTCGTGCGGTATGCCTGCAGACCCTTGGCCAACCAAGCCAGTGAAAGCCCGCCAGCGAGCACGAGGAACACAACACCTCCGTAACCTCGTACCCAGAACACTACGCTCAAGATAAGCAGGCCAACAATGTAGCCCATGATTCGTAGCTTAGCAGTCGCCGCCGAACGTCGAACCGGCATAATTGGCAAACCAGCTGCTGCATAGTCTTTCCGACGATACAAGCCAATGGCATAGAAATGTGGCATTTGCCAGACCACTAATAGCAAAAAGAGCATGAGTTCTGGCATGCCGAAACGGCCGCTGGCTGCGGCCGATCCAGCGGCCACTGACACTGCGCCCGACACGCTGCCGACTATCGTACTGAAGGGCGTGTGACGCTTCGTCCAGCCATAAAGAGCAACATAATCTATGAAGCCAATACCACCGAGGCCCAGAACTGTAAAGTTAGTCGTGATTGGCAGAAGCAAAAAGCCGACAAGGGTTAGGGTGGTCGCATATATGAAAGCTGCTGACGCTGAAACTTCGCCAGTGACAAGCGCGCGCTTCTGCGTTCGCTTCATCTTCGTGTCAATCTTGCGGTCCAGCAGGTTATTGTACACACAAGCGCCAGCAATAATGAGCGACGTGCCGATAACAACGCCTAGGAAAGATTGAGCGTGCACGTGCCACTTACTGCCATACAGATATCCCGCTGTCGCAGTCAGCACATTGGCATAGATAATCCCGGGTTTGGTTAGCTCATAGTAGGTGCGAAGCTTCACCTACAGATCGTCCTGGCTCTGGATGTATTTATTTACGCTTTCGTGGTTGGTTGTCATGTTGTAGTCGAGATTTGCCATGATCCAAATACTACCGATCACCACGATCAAAACAACCGTCACCGCCAACAGGAGGGTTAGTATCCGCCAGCGGGGTTTAGATTCTTCGCCTAAGTGCAGGAAGAAATATAGCTGGACAATGAGCTGAGCAATCGCAAATACCAGAATAGTGATGAGTACTGTTGGCTGGGCTAAAATCTGATTATTTGAACTCGTGTGCGTCTGGACGATAACATAGGAGGCAAATGTCAACACAATAGACAATATAAAACCCGAAATATACATCTGTAGCGTATGTTTGTATGCTTTCATGGAGAGTTTGGGTTCCATCTAGAGTACCCCCGTCAGATATACAATCGTGAAAATGAATATCCAGACAACGTCCAGGAAATGCCAGAACATACTCAGCATTGTCAGTCGCTTGATAGACAGGTTACTAAAACCCTGCTTGGTCACTCGGATCATCATTGTCACCATCCAGAGTAGTCCGACCGTAATGTGCAGTCCGTGGGTACCGACCAATGTAAAGTAAGCCGAGAGGAAACCGCTACGTCGCCAGCTATTACCATCGACAATGAGCTTATGAAACTCGCTCAGCTCAAGCCCGAGGAAAGCCGCACCGAGCAGGGCCGTAATCCCGAACCACAGCAAAGTGTTAGGTTTGTCGCGCATCTTGGCGCTTAACAGAGCCAAGCCACAGGTGAAGCTACTGGTAAGCAGTATGAGTGTCTCGGCCAGCACGTAAGGCAGGTTGAACAGCTCGTGACCGGAGGGTCCACCATACGTGTTGTGGCGCATCACGGCATAGGTAGCGAACAGACTCGCAAACAGTACACAGTCGGTCATTATGTATACCCAGAAACCGAGCAGGGTCTTTTCGCTATTAAATCGCTCGACGGCAACTTCGCTCATGACTTTGCACCTTCATATCTCGCCAATTCCGCAGCCGTTACAGTGTATTCAGTATCCTCATTGGTCGAGCGAACGATCACGCTCACGATGACACCCAGGAGGCCAATGCCTACCAGCCACCAGAGGTGCCAAATAAAGCCGAAGCCCGCCAGGAAGGCAAAACCAGCAATGACCACCCCCATACCGCTGTTCTTCGGCAGCTCAATGTCTTCGTACTTTGGTGTCACCACGGTGCGCTTGGCTTGCTTGGCTGCCCAGAATGGATCGCGCTCGCTGACTTCAGGTAGAACGGCGTAGTTATAAAACGGAGCGGGCGAGACCGTTGACCACTCCAGTGTACGGCCACCCCAGGGGTCCCCAGTTGTGTCACGCAGTTCCTGACGCTTCCAAATACTATAAGCCAGCTGCAGGACTTGGAAACCAACGCCAATCAGCACACAGATAACACCAACACCGGCGACAATAAACAGTGGCTGCCAGCCGAGTGATGCGTCGTAGTGGTCCAATCGACGCGTGGCGCCCATGAGACCTAGGATATACAGCGGTACAAAGGCCAGTGCAAAACCAACCAACCAGAACCAGTAGGCAACCTTACCGAGTCCTTCGTGGAGCGTAAACCCAAAAATCTTCGGGAACCAGTAGCTGAGGCCCGCAAAGTAGCCGAACAGTACGCCGGAGACAATCATGGTATGGAAGTGGGCCACCAGGAACAAACTGTTGTGGAGTTGGAAATCAGCCGGCGGCATCGCCAGCACCACCCCAGCCACCCCACCGATGGTAAACATCACCATAAAGCCCATAAACCATAACATTGACGAGCTAAACCAAATTCGACCGCGGAACATTGTAAACAGCCAGTTAAAGACCTTTACTCCTGTTGGCACACTAATAATCATCGTCATAATGCCAAAGAAGGCATTAACATCGGCCCCCGCGCCCATCGTAAAGAAGTGGTGTAGCCACACCGTGAAGCTCAGGAACACGATGCCCCAAATAGCGTAGACCATGCTGGCGTACCCAAAGAGCTTTTTACGGCTAAAGGTGGCCACGATCTCGCTGAAGACACCAAACGCCGGTATGATCAATATATACACTTCTGGATGACCCCAAGCCCATATCAGGTTCACGTACATCATGGCATTGCCCCCGCCGCCAGCCGTGAAGAAGTGCATGCCGAAGGTTCGGTCAAGCGCCAACAGTGTCAAGGTGACCGTCAGGATCGGGAAGGCAAAGACAACCAGGCTCATGCTGCCAAAGACGCTCCAGGCGAACATGGGCATTTTCATGAGGGTCATGCCCTTAGCACGGAGCTTCAGAATTGTCGTCAGGAAGTTAATCCCCGATAACAGACTGCCCACCCCGGCAATTTGCAGTGCCCATATCCAGTAATCCACACCGACACCCGGACTAAATTGCAGTTCACTGAGTGGTGGGTAGGCGAGCCAACCGGCCGCCGAGAATTCACCAAAGACTAGTGACAGGTTGGTTAGTACCATGCCGGCTGCGAACAGCCAAAAACCAACGGAGTTCAGGAACGGGAAGGCGACGTCACGAGTACCGAGTTGCAGGGGTAGCACTAAGTTGATAAGCCCGAACATAAAGCCCATGCCCACAAAGAAGATCATGATCGTACCATGCGCCGAGAAAATTTGCTGGAAGTGCGATGAGTCGAGAATGCCATGTGAGGCGCCCACTGAGGTTGCTTGTTGCGTACGTAATAGTAGGGCATCGCCCAAGCCTCGCAGCAGCATAATAGCTGCCACCACGATATACATGACGCCGATGCGTTTGGCATCGAGCGAGGTCAGCCAGTTCTTCCACAGCCACTTCCACTTTTTGAAGTAGGTCAGGGCAATCACTACGCCAATACCTCCGAACACAAATGACAACGCACCGCCAGCGGTAACGGGGTCATGCGGTACATAGCTCCAGCTCAGCTTGCCTAGAAAGCCCGCGAATACACTAAGCATCAGCTCTCCTCCATAGACATCTGCATTGCGTCGTGTCCCATATATTTATGTATTGTCGCATCAAATAGCTCTGGTTGCACGGATTTGTACAAGAATACTGGCGTGTTGGAAGTCGGTTCTGCCAACCGGTCGTAGACTGTCTGCGACAGCGTATTTGACGAGTGTTTCGCCTGGTTCACCCACGTCGTAAAAGCCCCGTCAGACGTTACGTGTGTCTGAAATACCATGCCCGCAAAGCCGATACCACTGATGTTTGCCGACTGACCGCGGTACGTACCAGTCTTGCTGGCCAGTAAGTGCAGCTGCGTCTTCATACCGGGCATGGTGTAAATCTGTCCAGCGAGCTGCGGTATCCAGAAGGAGTTCATAGGTGCGTCCGATGTCAGATCAAACTCAACCGGTCGGTTTACTGGGAGATAAAGTTCATTGGTAGCAGCGACATTCTGATCAGGGTAAATAAATAGCCACTTCCAATTCAGCGATATCACCTGAATGCGCAGTGGCTGTTCAGAGCTCGCGAGCGGCTTGAATGGGTCAAGAGCATGGCTGCTATTCCAGGTTACGATCGACAGTACAAGTATCAGTAGGCTCGGTATCAGCCACCAGACAGCCTCGGCTTTACGACTACCGTCAAGATCTGGGCTGTATGTAGACTTCGTATTGCCCTCCCGGTAACGCCAGGCGATGATAAACAGCATGGTGAATACCGGCACAATGACAATGAGCGATAACGCCAGTGCAAAGAACATAAGGTTTCGTTCCTTCTGGGCAATTGGTCCAGCAGGATTAAACAGCTCGACGTTGTGACCACGCGCATAGTGAATCATAAAAGTCAGGGCAATCGCCAATACCAAGATCGGCACAACCTGTAAATATCGGCGCCAAGTAGAACCCCTCATGCTTATTGTAATTGTAGCATAGCGTTTGCTAGGTAGTTGCATCTGGTGCACCAGGTTGGCATACTATAGACAAAGCATTAGAGTGATGGGTGGGGATAGGTGACGCACAAGCAGTTAGGTGTCATAGTCACAAGCAAAGGTACGAGGTTCGGTGTCTGGGCACCATTTGCTGAGGCGGTCGCGGTCAGCGGTGGCTTCAATGGCTGGTCTCGAACACCGATGGAGCGTGACGAACATGGCAACTGGTGGGCGATAATTGCCGATGTGCAGCCCGGCCAAGAATATAAGTACGTCCTGACGTACGGCGGACACGAACACTATAAAAATGATCCGCGCGCGCTCCAGATGACCACAAACGCAGGTAATGCGCTGATTGCCGACCCGGACTTTGACTGGCAGGACGATAGTTTCACGCCCGCACCACGTAACCAGCAAGTTATCTACGAAATGCACATCGGCACGTTCAATCGACCGGATGCCTCTACCTACGGCACGTTTCAGACCGCCATCGACAAGCTTGATTACCTCCAGGAGCTGGGCATCAATGCCATCGAACTTATGCCCATCTGTAGCATGTCTATGGACCGCGGCTGGGGTTACGCACCAGACTACATTTACGCGGTGGAGAGTCTCTACGGTGGTCGTCACGGCCTACTGACCTTTGTCCGTGAAGCCCACCGGCGTGGTATCGCCGTCATCCTCGATGTGGTCTACAACCACTTTGGCCCTGGCGACGGGCTCGACCTGTGGCAATTCGATGGTTGGAATGTTGACGACATGGGTGGCGTTTACTTTTACAATGACTGGCGCGCCACGACTCCATGGGGCAGCTGCCGCCCTGATTATGGTCGTCCGGAGGTTCAGAGCTACATTACCGATAACGTGCGCTTCTGGCTGAGTGATTGTCACATCGATGGCTTGCGACTTGATTCGACCATCTATGTTCGCAATGTCCAGGGGCACAATAATGACCCGGATAATGACATTCCTGATGGCTGGAAGCTGATGCAGCAGGTCACCAAGACCGCCCACGAGGTTAAACCAGACTCATTTGTCATTGCCGAGGACAGCTCGGGCAATGACTACATTACTAAGCCAGTGCATGATGGCGGAGCAGGTTTCAGCAGCCAGTGGCAGGTGACATTCCCCCATGCAGTTCGCCAAGCCCTCGATAACCCTGATGATGCGAGCCGTGACCTAGCGACCATTGCCGGCGAGCTCACCCAGTACTACAATGGCGACGCCTTCCAACGGGTCATCTACAGTGATAGCCACGACAGCTCCGCCAACGGTAGCGCTCGCCTTAGCGAGCAGATTGACCCTGGCGATGCCAGCAGTATTTTTGCCCGTCGTCGCTCACTGCTGGCCAGCGCCCTCACGCTCACGGCACCGGGTATCCCCATGCTGCTGCAAGGCCAGGAGTTTATGCAGGACGGCGACTTCAACGACTGGCGTGAGCTCGATTGGCACCGTGCTCGTAAGTTCAGCGGTATCGTTACCGCCCACCGGCACCTCGTAGCCCTCCGTCGCAATGTCCACGGCAACACCGCCGGGCTCACCGGCAACGGTACCAACATCCTCCACCTGAATCACGACACCAAAATCTTAGCTTACCACCGCTGGAATAAGGGCGGCGCAGGCGACGACACCGTCATTGTCTTTAACTTTACAAACCAGCTGATCAGCGACTACACCATCGACTTCCCGGTGGCTGGTAGCTGGAAAGTCCGTTTTAACAGTGATTGGCAGGGCTACAGCCCCGACTTCACCGATCACCAGACCGAAGATATTGTCGCCAACGAAGAGACGGGAGGCACCGGCACCCTCTCCATCGCCCCATACTCAGTAGTGATTCTCTCACGTGATTAACTCTTAAGAGCTACTGTTGCGCTATAATATGGCGTACGATGCCTAAGAAGGAAGCGGCTGCACGCCTCAAGATCAATCAACTCCTACAAGACTCAGGTTGGCGGCTTATTGACAGCGACACAGGGCGAGCCAATGTTGACGTCGAGACACGACTCCAGCCGGGTTCAACGGTTGACATGCAGGAAGCGGGTGAAGATTTCGAGAATATTAAGGGTGGTTTCATAGATTATTTACTTCTTGATAATAATCGCAAACCCCTTGCGGTATTAGAGGCAAAACGCGAGAGTATCCCCCCGCTTAGCGCAAAAGAACAAGCTCGCAACTACGCCAATGGTATGCATGTCCGCTATGTCATCCTAAGTAATGGCAATGTTCACTTTCTGTGGGATATGTACGAGGGTAACCCGGAGCCTATATCCAAATTGCCGACCCCCGAATCACTACAGCACACAGCAAACTATAAGCCTAACCCCGAACTGCTCGCCACGGAAGTCGTTGACGCAACCTATATAGCCCAATCTCAACTTCCCGGTTTCGATACGCTCCCCGAATATACAACCAGCGAGAAATCACGACGGGCTTTTATCGAAAAGAATAAGCTCAAGATCATGCGTGACTACCAGATCGCAGCAATTCGCTCTATTCAATCGTCTGCACATGCTGGAAAAACACGTTTCTTACTGGAGATGGCAACTGGCACCGGCAAAACATTGACTTGTGCTGGAATCATCAAGTTATTTCTAAAAACGGGGAATGCCAAACGTGTGCTTTTCCTCGTGGACCGTATTGAGCTAGAAGAACAGGCACAAAAAGCGTTTACTCAAGCGCTTGGTCAGGATTATGCAGTCTACACCTACAAGAAACACCGAGATGATTGGGGGGCTGCTGAGGTTGTAGTAAGTACAGTGCAGAGTCTACTGGCTGGTGAGCGCTATCGCGAGGACTTTTCTCCGACTGACTTTGATCTCGTAATCAGTGATGAGGCTCACCGATCTATAAACGGTAATGCCCGTGTAGTGTTCGAGTATTTTGTTGGCTACCGCATTGGCCTTACCGCAACCCCAAAAGACTATCTAAAAGGTATGTCCGACGGGGAAAACACTCAAAAGGAATTTGAGCGTCGGCAGCTCATGGACACTTACGTGACATTTGGTTGTGACAGTGGCCAACCAACATATCGATACAGCTTAACTGATGGGGTCAATGATCCGAAAGGTCCTTATCTTGTAAATCCCACGATTGTTGATGCCCGCTCTAATATCACCACCAAACTTTTGAGTGATGAGGGGTATGCCGTGCATCACATAGAAGAGGAGGGGGAAGCCGATGCAATATACGGAGCCAGGGACTTTGAAAAAAACTTTTTCAATGATGCCACAAATGACGTCTTCATCCAATCATTCCTAGATAATGCCGACCGTGATCCTATAAGTGGCGAAATCGGTAAATCAATAGTCTTTGCCGTATCGCAGAACCATGCAGAAAAGATCGTAAATAAACTCAACAAAATGGCGATGAGCCTATGGCCCGGCAAATACCAGTCGGATTTTGCTATTCAAATTACCAGTCGTGTTGCCGATGCTCAAAATTACACGGTACGCTTTAGCGAAAATGATTTATTAGGACAGACTCGTTGGCTTGATAACTACAAAAGCTCACGAGCACGCGTAGCAGTTACGGTCGGTATGATGACGACCGGTTATGATTGTAGTGATCTGCAGAATGTCGTATTTATGCGGCCCGTATTCAGCCCAAGCGACTTTATTCAGATGAAAGGGCGTGGCACCCGCTTA
>DATMTN010000003.1:0-16577 GCA_035564115.1 Candidatus Microsaccharimonas sp.
ACAATGCTATTATATATACAACCTTAAAAAGGATGTGACCGATGTTTAAGCGCCGCTCAATTGGACTCTTCCTGTGTTTCTTAGCCATTATAGCAATCTGTACACTTGCCAGTTCGAACGCTGCAGCTGTAGTCGCCTCGAAGAACACTGCTACCACTACAAAGGCCAAGCGGACAGCCACTCGTTCAAGCACTAGAAGTTTGGCACTTGTGGCCGTTCCAACGTCAATCGCACTTAGTGCAGCGCCCACCAGTGTCTGGCTGAAAACGAATAGTACCCTGTCAGGCAGCTTGAACACACCTGATGCATCAACTGGCTCAGCAAACCCTGTAGCAAATGAGCCAATTCAGATTCAAGTCAGCACGAATAGTACAAGCTGGACGGTGGTGAAAACGGTCACTACTGCCGCAAACGGTGGGTTTACAACGCCGGTAGCTATTACGAATGCTTCGGCCGAATATCGTGCAGTCTTCACTGGTGATAGTAACTATGCGGCGAGTCAGAGCGCAACCATACGAGTAACCGGATTCGTGGCATCGACGAGATTAGTCAGCACTGGTCCTACCAAAGTGAAGGCAGAAACGCTTACGACATTTAGCGGCCACTATGAGGTCAATGATTCACGTATGAACAGCCACCCGGCTATCAGTGGCGCCAGGGTGGATGTCTACCGCCGTGATGCATATGGCGCAGGCTGGACACTCGCCACGACGGCGGTAAGTAATACGAGCGGCAATATTGCTTGGCGAGCCAAAGTAAGCACGCCGACGTACTGGAAACTGGTTGGTCATGCAACGAGCACTTCACATGGGAGTGGATCGGGAGAGTATCTGCCGCACGTTGTCCCCATAGGCACAATCTACAAACTGCCCGCAGCGGCCCCTAAGCCAATCTATTTAACACCTCAACCAGCCGCCGTTGGTACAGGTGCGAATCCTACTGTAACGGCAATCCCAGATAGGGTATGGAACGATATGACCGGAAAGTCCTGGCATGCCGGTTGTCCGGTGGGCCGAAGCCAATTGCTATACATGAGGGTCAACTACTGGGGCTTTGATGGCTACCGACACCGCGGTGAGCTGGTATTTAGAGCCAGCCAGCGAGCAAAGTATGTCTCGGCATTTACGCGGATTTATAACAATCACGTTCCGCTGCATGGCATGTATCGTGTCGATAAGTTTGGCTACAGCTCGGTTACACACGGTGGCGATGACTATGCCTCAATGCGACATGATAATACCTCGGCTTTCAACTGTCGGTGGGTTGATGGCAACCCCGGCACACTTTCACCACATGCTTACGGCACAGCAGTAGACATTAATCCTTACGAGAATCCGTACCACTCGGCCAAGGGGTGGACGCCTAACTTCTGGTGGCGAAACCATAACTTTCCACCATATACTTGGCGCAGTCGCAGTGCACTACTTGTGCGAGCTATGTTGAACGCTGGCTTCCACTGGACTTACGGCAATGAAGACTCCCAGCACTTCGACACGTAATAATCCTAGATCCACCCAATCTGCCAACTTCGGTGTTCTGCTATGATTGACGAATGCTGATCCTTATTCATACCTCGAAGACTATGCGCAGCGATGTACTGACGCTGCCAGCTGTCTCTGAGCCACAATATTTGGCAGAGGCGCGTGAGCTCGTGAGCTATGTGCGAACATTGAGCGTTAATCAACTTGCGTCATGTATGCAGGTTTCTGAAGTATTGGCCAAGAAGGTCCAGACCCAACTTCTTGACTGGCAAGGACAAGGCAGGGCATCGGCAGTTAGCAGCTTTGTAGGCGATATATATAGCGGCTTGCAATCAGCCCAGTGGGACGACGCCGATATTGCTTTTGCCCAAAAACACCTACGCATCGTATCGGGTCTATATGGCGTACTGCGTCCGCTTGATGCGGTCGAGCCGTATAGGTTAGAAATGGGCTGCCGATTACCACATGAGCAGTACAAGTATCTTGACCAGTTTTGGCAGACGAAGCTCGTGGGCCTAATCCAGCCAAGCGAGGTAGTTATTAATCTGACGGCGGTGGAGTATAGCAAGGCGCTCGTGCTCCAACTGCCGCAAGCGAAAGTTATTACCCCTGTTTTTCTCACAATGAGCCCGAAGACTGGTGAGCCGACTTTCGTGACTGTACATACCAAGATTGCCCGTGGTGCGTTTGCCAACTGGCTTATTTGTAACCGAGTTAGTGAGGCAGCCGAGCTAGAACGATTTACAGATCTCGGCTATAGCTACAGCACGACACTGAGTAAGCCCCAAAAGCCAACTTTTGTCTGTCGTGAGTTTGGTGGGCTCGGTTTAAGTGTTCGACTAGCTACGTAGCTCGGTTAATAAAAAAGACGCAACGAGGCGTCGACGGTTTATGTGCTTGGCAGGGGAGACAGGACTTGAACCTGCGACACCCGGTTTTGGAGACCGGTGCTCTACCAACTGAGCTACTCCCCTAGATTTGACTGAAGCTATGATACGGAAAAAACATCGTTTTGTCATCTGTTTTACTTTTCAAAGTACACAGAAATTGCTATATAATAGTACGTAGATGTCAAAAGTTGTTCCCGCTAAACCACTGTTTGTGATGTTGTATGGCTTCCCAGGAGCCGGTAAAACGTATTTTGCCCGCCAGCTGTGCGAGAACCTGCAGGCCGCCCATGTGCAGGGTGATCGTATACGCGGTGAGCTGTTTGCCGAGCCCCGCTGGGACGCTCAAGAGAACGGCGTCATCAACCAGCTCATGGAGTACATGGCTGGGGAATTCCTATCAGCTGGTATGAGCGTGGTTTTCGACACCAATGCGATGCGGGCCTCACAGCGGCGGACACTGCGTGACATGGCTCGTAAGGCCGGTGCTGAGCCAGTGACGGTCTGGTTCCAGATTGATTTGGAGAGTGCCTATGCCCGTACGATGAAACGGGATCGCCGCCGTAATGACGACCGTTTTGCTGCGCCGATGAACCAGCCAGCATTTAAAAACATCGTCACGCACATGCAGAATCCCGAGATGAGTGAAAACTACGTTGTTATCAGTGGCAAACACCTGTTCGCAACCCAGCTGTCGGCATTCATGAAACGTCTCCACGAATTGAAGCTTATCAGTAGCGAGGATATGACCCACAAGGTGGTGAAACCGGGTCTGGTAAACCTGGTGCCCCAGCCAGCTCCTGGTCGTGTAGACCTTAGTCGTCGCAACATCATCATTCGCTAACATGGCATTCAAGCAGTTTGAAGTAGAAGGGATCGGCCCGGTATTTGTGTACAAACGGGCTGGTGTGCGCAGCTTGCGTATGACTATCCGCTCCGACAACACTGTGCGCGTCACTATACCGGCCTGGTCGCCATATACGGCGGGCGTAAAATTTGCCCAGTCGAAAGTTGACTGGATAGCAAAGCACAAGGGGCACGATGCGGCACCATTGGCCCACGAACAGTCAATTGGCAAGGCACATCGGCTAAAGCTTATTCCGTCGGTAAAGGTTGAAAAACCTGCTAGTCGCGTGCGAGGTACCGAGATTGTGGTACGCTATCCAGCCAAGCTCGGTCCGGAGCATGCGTCGGTTCAAAAGATGATCCAGGCGGCAAGTATTCGGGCACTGCGCGCTGAAGCTGAACAACTCCTGCCACAACGACTCAAGGCGCTGGCTGCACAGCACAAGTTCACCTATGGGACGGTCACGGTCAAAAACCTTAAGACACGCTGGGGAAGCTGCGATCAGGATAAGAACATCACCCTCAACCTTTATCTGATGCAGCTGCCGTGGCATCTGATTGACTACGTCCTGTTACACGAGCTGACACACACTAGGGTCATGCGGCATGGGCCGCCCTTCTGGGCAGCTATGGAGCAAATTGAGTCTCGCGCGCAGGCCTGGCGTCGTGAAATACGAGCGTACAAGACCGTGCTCGGCTAACTTTGTAGCGGCGCAAACGTAAGCGGTATGGCATAATACTTGGCATGGATCCGCAAAAGCTTCTGTTTATCGACAAACGGGTCATTTCTAGTATTCGTGGCGTCGGCCTGCTGATATCGGCGGTGTTGGCGCTGGTGTGCGGATTTGTTTATTCAGGTGTCCTCAAAGTGCCCGATGCCTATCAAACAGCTTGCATACCGCTGGCGATTGCGTTGATGGGGCTAGGCATCGTGCAGGCGGTCTGGAATCCCTACACGAAGCGCAAAGTGGCGTTTTATGTTGATGCGTACTTAGTACTCGGTGCTTTGCTGAGCATCTTCGTAACCGGCTTTTCGACGTTGATTTTCCAGGGGTGGACCATTCTGATCACCGTCATGGTTATATATTTCAGTTGGATGCGCGCCACGGTGGGGTATCTGGTGATGTTCGGTAGTCTACTGATGTGGCTACAACTGCATCTCAGTCACCACAAGCGGGGTGAAATTTTCCTGCTGTACTTCTCGGCTTTCGCGGTCGGTGCACTCGTCCTATTGGTAGCAAATATTTGGCGCCTCACAAACAACTCTGTGCACAAGATGGAAAAAATGCACGACAAGCAAGATTACGAGCACAGTCAGCTTACGAGCCTCATTAACTCCATGGCTGACGGGGTGATTGCGGTCGATACGAGCGCCAAAGTCGTCTTGTATAACGCGGCAGCCCTGAATGTCTTAGATCTGAACAGCTCTATGCAGGGGCAGTCTATCAAGAAGTTTGTGAACATCGTCGACATGGAACAACAGCCGGTCGATATCGTGAAACTGGTACGGGAAACGAAACTTGCCAACGTCAGCCGTGACTATCGTATTCAATATGCCGACGGCAGTCTGGCGAACCTTTATCTGTCTATTGCACCAGTGCACTTGGGCTATGGCAAGCATGGCACACACGGCTTTGTGCTACTGCTGCGCGATATCACGCGTGAGAAATCACTTGAGGAAGAGCGCGACGAGTTTATTAGTGTGGTGAGTCACGAACTGCGGACACCGATAGCCATTAGCGAGGGTAACATTAGCAATGCCCAGTTCATTGCCGACAAGACGGGTGACATGGTCCAGATCAAGTCGGCACTCCAGGAGGCTCACAATCAGGTCATATTCTTGGCCGACATGATTAACGATCTGGCGACATTATCACGCGCTGAGCGGGGCAAGCTAGTGCTGGAAGTGGAAGTGATCGATACGACGCAACTTGTCCATGAACTGATTAGTAACTATACCGCTGATGCAAAGTCTAAAGGCCTTGAGTTGACGGCACAGATTGCGCCCGACTTACCATCACTGTCCTCCAGCAAGCTATACGTGCGCGAGGTACTGCAGAACTTCATCACCAATGCCATAAAATACACGGAAAGCGGTAGCGTGACGGTAATGGCTTCACCGACCGACAAGGGCATTCTGTTTCAGGTGAAGGACACTGGTATTGGCATCAGCAAGGGTGATCAAGAACGCGTCTTTGATAAATTCTTCCGCAGTGAAGACTTCCGCACGCGGCAGAACAGCGGCACGGGCCTGGGCCTTTATGTGACCATGAAACTGACACGGCTGATTCATGCGGACATCAATGTGGAGAGCGAGCTTAACAAGGGCTCAACCTTTAGTATTATGATCCCAAACATCAAAGCTGACGAAGCAGCTGCCGAGTAGATCAAGCCAAAAACGTAGACGTTCGATGCGAGGAACCATTGTGGCTAGGCTAGTCTGACTAGCGATTTTGGTTGTCGGCAGAGGCGGCTTTGTAGGTCTTTATTCTTTCATGACGAGCATACTCTGTTAGGAGGGCGAAGCCGACAGCACCCGCCTCTATGGCGCAGCTCATAAAGGTACTTCCGCCGAGAGAATGAACGGCGAAAGAGCCCTCGCTAATGGCTAGACAACCACTGAGTGCGAAAAGGTGCATGGCGTGTTCATACCCACTAATGTCAGCCGGCTCAGAGATGGCCTGGCTTAATTCAGGATTCTGATGCAAATTCATGCCACCAGTATGCGCTTCAATTGATTTTTGGCAAGCGGGGTATCACTCGCATAACAGGCATGCAGACGTTTCGACCTTTCCAGGTAACTTCTCCGAATTCGTACCGCCACATTGATTCGTGACGTATGTAAACGTTTATGAGCACGGCGAACGGCAGTAGAAGAGGATCTAGCAGCTTGTGGCTACGGTACGCTACACCGACCACTTCCGCGTACACGACACAGCCCATACCCGCGGCGAGTCCAGCAAGCATAGTCTGAATCCAGAGCCCATTGATAATAGCTACTGCGAGCATCGGAATCGGTCCGACAAGCACGAGAAGCTCGAGAACACACACGGCCAGCACCATCTCTGGCCGCTTGCGGAGTTGCGGATAGCGGGTTCGAACTGCCGTGTCCCACTGATCAGCGCGGCTCTTGAGACTCGTGACGGCGAGTTCGCCAGCGCTTTGGACGAAGGTATAACCGTCACGCAGTGCAATCGCTTTTCGGGCAAAATGGGCTTCTGGAGTAATTGTGCCACGAACGGCCGCGAAACTGCCGTTCTTGGCTAGTAGCGAGCGCTCGGCTACCCAACAGCTGCTGAGTACCGGTGGCCGATTGAACAGCTGGCGGGGTGGACACAGTTCCCACGCATAGCGAGCCGGTTGGATCAGGAGCGCCAGCTTCTCTCTTATACTTGTAGGCCGGATATTGCGCGGAATGACACAGGCCATACGCTTATCTTTGGCTAGTAGTGTCGTAACAAGTGTCCGCAGGGCTTGCGGCTCAAATCGTATGTCTACACCACAGAACAGCACCAATGCTCCGCTAGAAGCCTCGTACAGCTGCTGGTATCCCCAGTTCTTGGCGAGCCAACCATCCGGTGGGGGTGTACCCTGAATGAACCGAACGCCGTCGTGCGCGAAGGCGCGAATGATGTCTGACGTCCGGGGGCCTTGGGAACAATCATCTAAAACAAGTATCTCGAGTTTCGGGTAATTACTGCCGGTGAGTGTACGTAGGCACTCTTCGAGCGACTCGGTTTCATTCCTGGCCGGGATACACACGCTCAGTGATGGTAGATGCTCATCGCTAAAATGCTCGTTGACCGCCAAGGGGAGTGTTTTGCGCAGTTGGCGTTGGGTGGAGACAAGCAGAACCAATGCGACGAGTGCTTGTAGTGCGCTGAGTACTAGCCAGGAGATATCCGGCTTGGGCTGCAGACGGTCGGAAAGCCAAAGCAAACCAAGCAGCATGAGTTGCACCGTTAAGAGCGTGCGTGTGGTGCGACCCACTGCTCGACGCAGGTAATGCTTCTCGGTCCTGTTCTGTACCAGCCGCAACAAGCCAATAACACGGTAGAGACTGATAAGCGCAAACACGCATGTAGCTAGTGAGAACCGGATGCCGACAATACCACCACTTACCAGCGCCAAGCCAATAGCTGTACCAGCTGCAACAGGTCGCCGCACATGCCAGATGCCAGGGGCGATAATACATAACTCAATAATACTGAGAAGCCCGAACAGCCAGAGCATAAGCGTCATGCACATAACTATACCGCACACCACAGGAACGTGCACGAAGCTTGACGGTAGAATATTGCTTGTCGCGTGCTCAGTGGTGTGCTATGCTTGACAAGTCCGACCTACAACATATGTAGGTCTTTTTATTTGGCCGAGAGAGCCAAGAGGAGTGGAGAACAGTGGCAGACAGTAAAGGTACCAAAGACAGCGAGCTGACACCAGCAATAACGAAGCGACGCTTGCGAGCGCCTACTGAAACCGTGCGCCAGCGTGCCGAAAAGGTTCAAGCAGCTGCCGCGAACCCAACCCCAACCAAAAAACGCCTGGTGTGGCGCGGCTTTACCTCTCCCATCCGACTCGTCTGGCGCAGCATAACGTGGCTCAGTCACCGCCCACCCCTCAAGCAGATTGGTCACGGCTTGCGCTGGTTCTTTGCCCGCCGTCCAGTTAAGTTTCTTGGCCGCCTCCTGGGTCTGCACTATATTGCGAGCAGTTTCCGTGAGGTAAAGCTGGTCACCTGGCCAACCTTTGGGCAGTCGATGAAGCTGACTCGGGCCGTCATCATCTTCTCCTTCATCTTCGGTACACTCATCGCTGGTGTAGATTACGGCCTCGACAAGTTATTCAAGCAAATCATCATAAAGTAAGGGACAAGAATAGTAATGGTTACAAGCAAACGATACGACACAAGCAAACAGTGGTACGCCATCCACACCTACAGTGGGTATGAGGAAAAGGTTGCCGAAAGCATCCGCCAGCGTGCTGACTCACTCGACATGGCTGACAAGATCTTCCAGGTCTTGGTGCCAAAAGAAAAGATGATCGAGATTAAGAATGGTAAGCGCAAGATCGTTGAAAAGCGTATCTTCCAGGGCTACGTTCTGGTTCAGATGAAGATGAGCGAGGACGCCTGGTACATTGTCCGCAACACGCCATCAGTCACCGGCTTCGTGGGCTCTGGTGCCGACCCAACTCCTGTTGGTCAGGACGAAATCGAGAAGATTCAGAAGCGAATGGGTCTGGAACAGCCAAAGCACAAGATCGACTACTCGCTGGGCGAGGTTGTGTCTATCACCGATGGTCCATTTAAGGGCTTCGATGGTTCAATCAACGAAATTGATGCTCAGAAAGGCAAGCTCAAGGTCCTGGTGAACATGTTTGGCCGTGAAACGCCAGTCGAGCTCGATTCCCTCCAGGTTAAGCGCGTCTAAATTGACATATCTTCCTCTGTTAATGCTCGCCAGTGAAATCGGCGAGCGTTTTACTAGTGGTGCTACAATGAGATCATAACGTAGAGGGGAAGTCGCCATGGAGAAAGCACACGCCGAGAAGCACACCAAAGCTACTGAAGAAGAAGCTACGCAGCTAGGTAAGGCTGCAGTTGATGCTGAGCAAAAGGCCCAGCTCGATGACGATGTCGACAGCATACTTGATGAAATTGATGATGTGCTCGAAACAAATGCCGAAGATTTCGTAAATAACTATGTCCAAAAGGGTGGCCAGTAGCCAGAGTCACCTCTGGACAGAACAGAGGATTTTTGCTAGAATTACCAGGTTACGCACTACTTAAAGGTAGGAGAGTCAGTAACCTAGCATTCATATGCGCTTCAAACCGCGTTCTAGCGGTAGGTGAACCCTCGTAATAGAAGGAGTAAAACGCTATGGCTAAAGCTGTCAAAGCAAATCTAAAAATGAAGATCAAAGGTGGTCAAGCCAGTGCTGCGCCACCAGTGGGTTCTACCCTTGGTCAGTACGGTGTGAACATGATGGATTTTATCCAGCCGTTCAACGACGCCACTAAGGACATGATGGGTAAAACCGTCACGGCACACATTACCATCTATGAAGACCGTACGATGGACTTCCGCGTGGTTGCTGAGCCAACGGATGACCGCATTCGTGCCGCTCTGGGTATCCAGAAGGGTTCAGGCCGTCCTAACAGCGAGAAGATCGCTAAGAAGCTCAGCCAGACTGACCTGCGCAAGATTGCCGAAGAAAAGGCCCACGACATGAACACTGACGATGTCGAAGCTGTCATGAAGATGGTTGCCGGCACTGCCCGCTCTATGGGCGTCGAAGTCGAGGCCTAGCATGACTGCAGGCGAGACAAGTCCCGACCAGCTGTACGCTGCTGTGTATGGCCAGCCGGTCAAACCGGAGCACGTAGTGAGCCAACGCGATCAGTTAGAATCACAGCTTGCCCAGGCAAATGACCGTGGCAATATTGAACAGATAGAGTTTTTCCAGGAACAACTGCGTCAACTCATTGATGCAACAACCGAAGAATCATAAGTTTGTGGGAGGCCGAATGGCCGTTAGCACCACATAAGGAGATAATTATGGCAAAGACCAAAGCAGAACTACTTGAGGAAGCAACTGCGCTAAACCTCGAAGTAACTGGCAAGAACACAATTGCAGAGATTACAGCAGCTATCGAAGCCGCTGCACCTGCAGAAACCAACGAAGAAACTAGTGAAGACACCACGCTCGCTAAAGCTGGTAAGCGTAGTGCCAAGGGCCTCGCTGAAGCTGAAGAGAAGCAGGCTAAAGAAGAGCGCAAGGAACACGCTGCTGAGGCCAAGGCCGAAGAAGCCGAGAAGCCAAAGCAGCTCGCCAAGCCAGCTCGCTCACGCCTAGAACGTCAGGGTAAGAAGTTCCGTGACGCCGCTAAGCTGGTCGAGAAGGACAAGGCATACACGCTCGACGAAGCTGTTGAGCTGGCTGCCAAGACTAGCCCGGTTAAGTTTGACGCCACTATCGAGCTGCACGTAAACCTGGGTGTTGACCCACGCCAGGCCGATCAGAACATCCGTGACAACCTGGTTCTGCCAGCCGGTACTGGTAAGACCGTCAAGATTGCTGTCTTTGATGACGCCAAGGTTGAAGGTGTAGAAATCGCCGGTGTTGAGGCTGTCACCAAGGCTCTAGAAAAGGGTGAAATGAACTTCGACATTCTGATTGCGACTCCAGCTCAGATGCCAAAGCTCGGTAAATTCGCGCGGGCTCTCGGTCCACGCGGCCTGATGCCAAACCCAAAGAGTGGTACAGTTACGACTGATGTTGCCAAGGCTGTCGCCGAGGCCAAGGCTGGCCGTGTTGAATACCGTGTTGATAGCACGGGTATCATCCACCTCGGTGTCGGTAAGGCAAGCTTTACCAAGGCGCAGCTGCTCGACAACGTCAATGCAGTAATGGCCAACATCAAAAGCAACAAACCAAACAGCGTAAAGGGTAATTACCTGAAGGCCGTCCACCTGACGAGCTCAATGGGTCCTTCTATTACTGTTGACCTCGCTAGTATCTAATACATACACCGCGAACCAAAAATCCGCCTCTAGTTTTTAAGAGGCGGATTTTTTATAATCAGACCATGCCAAGCGTAACCATTATGATTGACGGCCCAGACGGTGTCGGCAAAACGACTCAGCTTCGGCAGCTCGCCACGACACTTACGGACCGTGGCTATCGAGTCTATGTGACGCGCATGAACGGTGGCACCGAGATCGGTGAGGCCCTGCGGCACGTACTATTGGCAGACTACGACCGCCCACCGGCGACTGATTACTACATCATGCAGGCTGTTACGGCTGCCTTGATTGAAGATTTAGCCGCTCGGCGGGCTGAGTATGACATTATTCTTGTCGACCGCAGCCCGTTAGCCTTGCTGGCGTACCAGGTCCATGCCGATGGTTTTTCCGCAGAGGTGGCCTATCCTGCGGTCGAGCAGACCCTGGGGCAGATCGCCCCAAGCCTTCTACTGTGTTTATCAACGAGTTTAGAGACCATCATGCAGCGCATGGCGGAGCGGGACAATAGCGATCATTTCGAGAGCCAACCTTTCTCCTACCATGAGCGAGTCATGGCCGGGTATGAGGCGGCCGAGCAGCGTATCCAGGTGACGATGATTGACGCCAACGGGTCGGTCGACGAAGTATTTGCACGAATTATGAGCCAGGTAGAACCAATACTCCCCGTCCAAAACGCCTGATGTCTTTTCTACCCTTGCGTGGCTGTCAAGAAAATACGTAAAATATAGCTATTAGCAGTTCTGCAGCGGTGGGCAGCAGGCGTTCACAAGGAGGTAATGTGGGGGTTTACAGTAATACCCAAATTCGTGCGGCTATCAATGATGGTCATATTGTGTGTACACCGTTTGAGCCAAAACATGTTAGTGAGGCAAGTTTGGATGTCACGCTGGGGTATCACTATTACCGTATTGAGCGGATGAATGAGCGAACCATCTACAATCCGTTCGATCGTGAAGACGTGGAGCGGTACTTTGACGGTCCTTATAAAGCCATGCCCCATGGTGAGTGGTGCAAGCTCAACGGCTTTAAACCGGTCGCTAATATACCGCTTGACCACCCAGTTATCTCCCTAAAGCCTGGTGAGCGCATCCTGGCCCACACCCATGAATTCTTCGGTATTCTACCACCGGGTGCCTGTGAAGTCCGCAGCCGCTCCAGCTGGGGCCGTAACGGTATTGCTGTTTGTTTTGACGCTGGCTGGATTGACCCAGGTTACACCAACCGTTTGACGCTGGAAATCTATAACCTTAACCAACGCGAAACAGTGCTTCTGCCAGTTGGTGAGCGCACGGCCCAGATTATCTTCCACGAGACTGGCGAGGTTGAAGGTAGCTACGGTGATGCTCGTGATGATGGCTTTAGTGGTCGGTACCAACAGGGTAATGATCTCGAGACTATTATCAAGACTTGGTCGCCAGACCAGATGCTGCCAAAGGCCTACAAAGACAAGCGCCATCTACCGGTGAAAATCGAAGGTCTCAGCTATGAATAGGGGTAAGTACATCGTCCTGGAGGGTCCAGAGGGCGTTGGCAAGACTACCCAAATACTTGAGCTTACTCGCCGCCTACAGGCTGCTGGGCTGCCCGTACGCACCTTACGCGAGCCTGATAGCCAGTCTGATCTGACGGCTCGGGCGCTGCGCCAACTTACCCAGGACCCACGCTACCCCATGAACACCAACACCGAGGTGCTACTGTACAATGCGGCTCGTTCGCAGTCGCTTCAGGTTATCAAACAGAGTGTAGAGCAGGGGATTATCTGCGTTGTCGACCGTAATTACCTGACAACTCTTGCCGTACAGTACTATGGGCGAGGTGACGTCCCCGATTATGAAACCATCAACCGGATTATTGAGTTTGCAGTTAACGGTGTTGAGCCTGATCTATGCATTGTCATGGATGCGCCAGTTTCAACCCTAAAGAAGCGCGCCCATGACAGGGGTCAAGGTGAGCGTTTTGACAATTTGGACGAAGCGTTCCTGGAGCGGGTACGCGCTGGCTACCTCTGGGAAGCCAAACAGCGTAATTTGCCGGTCGTATTTGCGACCGATGATGAGCAAGTAGTCGCCGAAAATATCTGGAAGCTGGTGGCTGAGACCCTTGCTACCCGTGATGGCAAAGCACCTTCGGAGCCGGAGTCTGTCAAAGAAATCCTCGAGAAGAAACAGGCTGCAGCACCAGTGGAGCCACCGCTCCAGGCCGTGGAAGTTGCCACACCTGGTGCATCTACAGAAACCACAAGTGCTTTTGTGCCGTCTAAGCTGTCCGACGAACAGCGTGCTATCTATGAAAACGGTCTTGTGACACTGCATGAACGCGCAGACGTGGTCATTGCGTCTCTAGAGAAGCAGGGTTCTACCCAGCTGATAGCTGAAGCCAAGCGTCTGCTGCGACCAGTGGCTGATCTGATGCGTGATACCACCGATGCCAGCCACTTTAGCCTCCAGAAGTCGCCCGTAGCGCTGCCCGGTACTGAACAGCACACCAATAGCACGAAATCGGGGATCGAACTGGCGGGCTACTGGCCTCGCTCCGAGTTCAACTTGCTGCCCAGCATGCTCTACGCCGCGAGCGGCCAGACGATGCATGATCTGGCCAAACAGTGCGACGCACTCAGCTATGATGAAAAGGCGCAAGCATTCACCTCCTATGTTGCCGGCTCACAATCTGCGGCAGCGCTCTACGAAGCCGGCTACACCTGGGATGCACTTCTTGATCTGAGCACGCTCGAGAACCTGCGCCGTAGTGGCTTTGCGCATATTGAATACCAGCAGCTGACGCCTCGCTATGGCTATGCCATGTCAGCAGCGCTGGAGTCTAGTAGCGTTTCCGATACGATTGATGCTTGTTTTGATGCGAGCCTCGAGCTCTCTAGCAGCCTTGTAGCCGCTGGCGCACCAGAAGTCGCCCAGTTCTTGCTACTCGGTGGGCATCGGGCGCGGGCTCGTGTGACCCTGAGTGCCTACGAACTGCGGGCGCTACGTGGCAGCAAGCTCGAAAACGTACCGGAACAGACCGTGGCTGAACTGATTGACTCCCTCGCCAGCACACACCCACTGCTCAGCGCGGCGCTGTTGACAGCTCAAAACGTGAGCCCAATGCCTTCTAGCTCTATTCTAACTTCGGCTGCAGCCGACAATGGTGGTAAATACCTCAAACAGTATCACGATCTGCTCCGAGACATTCGTGATAATGGCCGTGGCAAGGATGACCGTACCGGTGTTGGTACCCGCAGTGTATTCGGGCGCCAGATTCGCTTTAACCTCGCTGACGGTTTCCCGGCTATCACCACCAAGAAGCTCTACATGAATAGCATCGTGCACGAACTACTCTGGTTCCTAGCCGGTGACAATAACATTGAGTACCTGGTAAAAAACAAGGTGAACATCTGGAACGAGTGGCCGTACCGTAATTACGTGCAGCGCAAAACCGGCAAGACTGTCAGCGCGGCCGATACGCAAACCGACGAATGGCGCGAAGGTATGAAAGTCTTTATCGATAAGGTTGCCACCGATCATAACTTTGCTAAAAAATGGGGTGGCCTAGGTCCAGTCTATGGCTATCAGTGGCGTCACTGGCCTGACGGTAAGGGCGGTGAGATTGATCAGATCCAAAAAGTCATCGATACCATCAAGAACAACCCAACCTCTCGCCGTAACATCGTCAGCGCCTGGAATGTGGCGGATATTGATGAAATGGCTATTTCTGGCCTACCACCGTGTCATACAATCTTCCAGTTTAACGTCCACGACGGTAAGTTGGACTGTCAGCTGTACCAGCGGAGCGCGGACATGTTCCTGGGTGTACCATTCAACATCGCATCCTACGCTCTCCTGACTGTCATGATTGCGCAGGTGACCGGCCTGGAACCTGGCGAGTTCGTACACACATTCGGTGATGCCCACATCTACAACAACCACATTGACCAAGTGAATGAACAACTATCCCGCGAACCATATGAGCTGCCCCAGATTTGGGTCAACCCAGAAGTGAAAGATATCTTTGGCTTCAAGTTTGACGATATCAAGCTCGTGAACTACCAGTCGCACCCCGCCATCAAGGCTCCAATCGCAGTCTAAGCCCGTTGGTAAGTTACGAAGTCGTAGTTGTACAGGTTTTTGTCGTCTTTCTCGTGGTGTTCGCGGCTTACTTCCTGCCACTCCGGGCCAAGTACCGGAAAGAAGACAGATGCTTCTGGAAAGGTGGCGTCTACCTCCGTAGCATACACTGTGTCGACAGCGGGCAAGGCTTGGGCGAAAATTTCGCCACCACCAATTACAAAGATCGGGTGTTCGGCGGCCTGATAGGCAGCTTGCAATGAATCTACCGATAAAACACCCGCGGCATGGAAACCGCTGCGGCTCACGACGATATTCTGGCGATTAGGCAGTGGTCGTCCAATGGACTCGTAGGTCTTGCGCCCCATGACAATAGTGCCACCAGTGGTAACTGTCTTGAAATGTGCCAAATCAGCGGGCAAATTACGTTGCCATAGCAAGTCATTTGCGGCCCCAATGCCATGGGCGTGATCGTACGCTACAACTATTGCTTTCATGATAGCTATAGTACCAGACTTGGCTTCGCTTGACAGGCCTCCGGACGGGGCGTATAAAGGAACGCATGGTTTCAAACATGAAGCAGTTTGTGGTGATTATTCTCCTCGGCCTCCAAGGGCTGTGCTTCATTCCAGTTGAAGCCTACCGCAATTAACGCGGCCAGCACAGTCCACAAGATACTAGGCTTCAACGATGAGAAGCCTATTTTTATTTAAAAGGATTTACACACATGACATATTCAAACGAAACAGTTGTTGGGCCTAGCTGGGATATGATGCCCGCTGAGGGCATTATGATGAGCGAGGAGCCAGTACAGGCCGTTGCCACCGAAACGAGAGCCGAGCGAAGCTTTGTAGACTATTCGCTGTTTGCGGGCCGAGCCTCGTTATACGAGAACCGGGAATGGACACTACAAAACGCCGAGATGGCGGCCTACCGCGGCGGCATTGGTTTCTAAATACAAAGTATAAGTACGAAAAATAAGGAGAAACAATATGAACACCCACGAATATCACGAAGTTTACGGCAGCAACCCATTACCACGTACCGAGGCGTCGCGTGGATCTGGCCGGCTCGCCACTGCCCATGCAGCAGAACTTGTTGCCAAGGTCGACCACAGTGAATATCACGGACAGCACCTGGCCGCAGTGCTCGCGATGGAACGCCGGGGCGGCACAGTAACACCTGAAGATCACTTCGAGCTCGGAGCAGAGTAGCGATGGTTGCGGGTCTCTCGATGAGCCCAGTTGAAATGTATCCCGCAGTGCCCAATCAGTCCGAGTTTGAAACACGTGATGCTATACAGGCCGTGAAGTATGCCGGGATCGCATGGCTGGATTGTTACCAGGGCTGGCCAGAGCTCTACAATGACAAAATCATGGAGTTTGTTGAGCTTATACGGCATCCAGAAGTATCCTTCGACGCGCGGCTTGACCAATATCTTGACGATGAGCTGGATCTAGTAGAGCTTGCCGAACTCCGCATGGAAGCTGCCCGACAGCGCATAGCCAAGGAATCGGGTGGCGCTGCGTGTCGACGATCGATTTTTGTAGAATTGAAGCAAGATATCGCCTCAGGCATGTTAGAGGAACAAGTAATGCTTCGCGAGGCGTCGGGCCGATCATTTGGTTGACGTAACAGGGAAAATCCTGTATATTTACACCTAAGTTGCCAAAGACAGCGACGGCCCACAAGGCTTGATAATGTCGCCTAGGTATAAACAATCATTTTATTTTGAATGTTTAACGCCTTTGGTATATACGCCAAAGGCGTTTTTAT
>DATMTN010000004.1:0-7859 GCA_035564115.1 Candidatus Microsaccharimonas sp.
CGTATCCGTGAAAGATTACGTAGCTGAGTTAGGAGTCGGAAGGCTGCTAATAAACTTCTTAAACTGCTTGCTGAAAACATTTGGGGCAAACTCAGCTGCCTTTGCTCTAAGCTTGTCCGGTGCGTAGCTTTCGTACTTGAAAGTAGTCAAGACTGCCTTGAGGGAGTCAACCGTCTGCTTATCGAAAAATGCCCCTGTTTCGGGAGTGACATAATCAAGTGCACCACCAGCCTGGTAGGCGATAACCGGCGTGCCAGCAGCTAGAGCCTCGACAGGGGAAATGCCGAAGTCATCTAGGCCAGGGAAGATGAAAGCCTGTGCACTGGCAAACTCAACTTCTTGCTGGGCATTAGCAACTGGACCCAGGAAGGTGACTGTTGGGCCGGCCAACTTCTGTAAGCGGCTGGCATCTGGACCAGTACCAATGACTTTGAGCGGCAAGCCAAGTTCACTGCAAGCCTGGATGGCCAGGTCAAAGCGCTTGTAGGGGGTCTGGCGGCCAGATATCAGGAAGCCGCTGCGAGCAAGTCTCTGATTAGCTGGCTTGCTAAAGCGCTCGGTATTTACCGGTGGGCAAATGACTACCGAGTCACGACCGTAGTACTTCTTGATCTCCTGCTGAATGTGGGTGGAGTTGGCGATGATGTAGTCCGGGCGTTGGGCGGCTTGGTAATCCCAGCGGCGCAGGGGAGTGACGAATAGCTTGAGGCCAAAGCGGGCCAGGAAGTCGAACTTACCGAACCCTGGGTGCGCCATGTACTCTTCGTAACGGCTCCAGTAATAGTGTGTTGGTGCGTGACAATAGTTAACATGTAAAGTATTTGGCCCTGTTTTGACGCCTTTGGCTTCGGCGCCAGAGCTGCTGATAACCAGATCGAAATCACGCAGGTTTAGGTGTGTGAACCACCAAACCCGCAGGAACGGCACGAACTTACGCACCCTGCCCAGGTGCTGCAACCAGCCAGTCACGACTTTGCCGTCCAGGCGTTGCCGCCACTCGTCGGTGCAGTACGAGGTATAGATGGGTGCATCTGGGTAGAGTTTGTGTAGCTGCTCAACGACGAGTTCTGCCCCACCGCCGAGGAGCCAGTCATGGACAATGGCGACCTTGAGATCCGATCGGCTCATGAATACTTGTTGCCTCGGTGCGTCAGGCGTTCGATAACAACGCGGACCGTCTTAACCAAGATGACGAGGTCGAGCCAAATGCTCCAGTTCTGTACGTAATAGAGGTCGAGCTTGCGGCGTTCTTCAAAGCTAATGCCAGGACGTCCCGAGACAACGGCCAAACCGGTCAGGCCAGATTTTACGCTGAGGATGAGGTTCTTCTTGGCGTACTGCTCCAGCTCATACGGGTCCAGTGCGCGGGGCCCTACCAGGCTGATGTCACCCTTAAAGACGTTGAACAGCTGGGGAAGCTCGTCTAGGCTCGTGGCGCGGAGGAAGCGACCGACACGGCTGACGCGCGGATCACGCTCTAGGTAGTCGCCATTGGCACGGTACTCGTGAATGAGCTCTGGTTTACCAAGTTTCTTGAAACCTTCTTCTGGGGTCATGCCATTGTAGGCGTACCGCATGCTGCGGAATTTGAGAATTTTGATGGTTGTGCCGAAACGTGTCAGACGATTTGCTTTGTATAGGACCGGCCCCTTAGGGTCACCTAGCTTCACTGCCAGTGCTATGAGCAGCCAGAGTGGTGAAGTGATGAGTAATAACACACCTCCAAAAACCAAATCACCGAGCCGCTTCACGATGCGTCCCCAACCAAATAAGGCAGTTTGGCGGACGTTAATGACCGGGATGGAGTTGCGGAACAGCTCGACGTCAATGTTGCCTACGAACAGCTCACTGTTACCTGGCACGAAACGATAGTTGATGTGATTTTCCTGGGCGTAGGTGAGGATTTCGGCATTCCGGGCTTCGTCGGCATACAGTTCAGTTTGGATGATACCGTGGATATCTTTTGAGCTACTTTGGAGGTACTCGTTAAAGTTTGGAAAAGTGCGGATTGGGTACTCGCTGACCTGTCGTTTGCCGCCGACGACCGCCATAATCTTGTAACCAGAGCGGCGACTATCGTGCAAAGACTCCACGAGCTCACGAGTCATGGCGGTGTTACCAACAAGCACGATACGCGTGAGGCCAATATTAAAGCTAAACAGCTCAGTACGAATGATTCGTGCAACATTGCGAAAGGCAACGAGTAGCACAAAGGCTAATCCAAAGCCGTATATTGGCACGAGCTTCGATGGGAAGATCGGGTCGACAGCGACGAAGTTCCAGAAAATGACAAACAACAGGCCTATGAATGAGCCGATGAGTAATCGACCTACCTCTACAAAGCGCCGCTCGTAGATGGCGTGGTTATAGAGCCCCAACAAGGCGAAGAGGACTATCCAGAACGGCAGGAGGGTCAGGAATACATACAGATATGTGGTGCCACTTATGGGATGGGCGACGGGCACTGAGCTACTGGCGCGTATGAAGAATGCACCGACAAAGGCAGCAACCAGCGCCAAAAAATCACCGAGTATGAGGCCGAGACTATATGCAAGCGATGCGTTATTTTTCATGCAATTGATGGCTTCCTGGCGATATATCCCAGGCAAAGCTATATAATGATTGTAACACTTATGAACACCCTGACTACTACTGAGATGCGCACCAAACTCCCCCAACTGATTGCACTACTTACTACTGTTATCATTGTGGCCTTGCCGTTTCATGCATTCCTGACAGTCTGGCTCAGTGGTGTAGCCGGGCACTATACGGCACTTCGGCTCTGGAAGGAGCTACTGCTGGCAGTCTTGGTGGCAGCGGGCATGTGGCTCCTGGCTACGGACAAATCGCTGCGTCGCAAGTTCCTGCAGAGTCGTCTCAACCAAGCAATGCTCGCGTATACCGGGCTCACAGTACTGTGGGCTGTGGTCGTGCTGCTGGGGCATACAGTGACCGCCGAGGCTGTGGCTTATGGCCTGATTGTCGACCTCCGATTTATCGCCTTCTTCCTGACAGTCTGGGTAGCGGCAACCAAGGCCCCGAAATCGTTTAAAACAGCGCCGAACTGGTTGTGGTGGCCTCTGGCTGTAGTTGTAGCATTCGGGTTACTCCAGTATTTTGTGTTGCCTTACGATTTTCTAAAACACTTTGGCTACTCGGAGCAGACGATTTTCCCCTACGAAACAATCAATCATGAGGTGCACCACCTGCGCATCATGTCGACGTTGCGCGGAGCGAATCCCCTCGGTGCCTATCTAGTGTTGACTCTGAGTTTGCTCTTTGTGGGCTGGAAAAAGCAGATGAAGAACTGGCAAACAGTGCTACTTGCCGGTGGTGCGGGTGCACTTTTCCTAACATTCTCGCGGAGTAGCTGGATTGGCATGGTGCTCGGCGTGGGAGTAATCCTACTGGCTACAACCACTGCAACCAAAGCGAAGCAAAGGAACCTCATCATTGTGGTGTCGACGGTGGTCGTGCTGGTTCTGGGTGGTTTTGTGCTTCGCCACAATACGACACTCCAGGACTACTTGTTTCATACTAACGACAAATCCACCATCAAGACCTCGAGTAACCAAGGGCACGCTTCGGCCCTACGCGGTGGTCTACACGATGTTGCGACCCAGCCACTTGGCCGTGGCCCAGGCAGTGCTGGTCCAGCGTCGGTGTACAACAATAACAAGGGGCGGATTGCGGAAAACTACTTCATCCAGATTGGGCAGGAAACCGGCTGGCCAGGGTTGTTCTTTTTCTTGCTTATCAACGCTTATCTGGCGAGCGAACTGTGGCGTCGGCGACAGAGTGAACTGGCCCTTGGGCTGTTTGCGGCTTTGGTTGGGCTGTCATTTGTGAACCTGCTATCGCATGCCTGGGCGGACGACACACTAGCCTATATGTTTTGGGGTCTGGCTGCAGTTGCGCTTGCCACTAAGCCCGCCAAACAAGTACAGTAGGGTGGCTCTATGTTAGGTTTTCTTACTGCTCTCCTGCTCCGCGGCAACAAAAGTAAACGCGCTGCAGCCATCCAGGCCGGCAAATATATGGTCGGTGGGGCAATTTATTTTTGGGTCGGCTACGCCATATTTGCGATCTGCTACAGTGGTCTAGATTGGGGCTGGCTGCCGTCAAAGATACTGGGTGACATCGTTGGCTGGACGCTTAACTATCTTGTGCAGCGCTACTGGACCTTTGCTGAGCACGCGCATTTAAGCGAGATGGAACACGCCGGCCGCTATATTTTTATCGAATCTATCGGCTTCGTAATGGACTACGGTATTATTTGGGGCCTCACGGCAATCGGTATCACCCCGTACATCGGCTTCTTTATCTCGGCAGCATTCTTTAGTGTCTGGAGCTTCCTATGGTACAAGTACTGGGTATTTCCAGAGAAGAAACCAGTGCTCGAAACCGAAGCTGCCTAGAGACTTGCGCACTATGTCATACTTGAGAGTATGAACGAAAAGCAAACATCCGAAACTCGAACGGTCAGGCCAACCAAGAAACAGCGAGAAATCCTGAACTTTATCGAAAACTTCATTCGTGAGCATGGCTACAGTCCCAGCTACCGCGAAATCATGACCGGCCTGAATTACACTTCGGTGGCAACGGTATCTTTGCATGTGAACAGCCTTATTAAGCGCGGTCATCTGCGCAAGCGCGACTTCAGCGCCCGTTCACTTGAAGTTGTTGAGCCAAGTGAGCCGACAGCTAAGCTTACGACGAATCAAGTTGCCCCAGCCGACGAGAAATGGCTGGTTGGGCGCATCGAGCACTCATTCTCGCAGCTTGAAGCTACCAGTGAGGTAGTACCGCAGCAGGAGCTCGACAACCTCCATATTTTGATAGCCGCTCTCAGGGTACTCGGGTTCGATGGCGCCGCAGAGAGCTTTACGACTCGGCTAGCGACACTAAAGAAACGAGTGTGAACTAGGGCTGACTATGGCGAAAGAAATATAAACGGTATACTGAAGGTAGTAATCTGAGCCGCTCATATGTATCGACTGGGTGAACGAGAGCACAAACATCGCAAACTGTACTTCTGGCTAGGTGTGTTTGTGTTGCTCGTCATCGGTGGTTACATCGCTGCCCGACACCTACTGAAGTCAAATACCGAAGCTTCTGGCTCACCGGCTAAAGTTACGAACGTGGTCTTTGATCAGTCCAAGACGCAGAAAGTCGATACGCCACTGTTTACGCTCGATATTCCGGCTGGCTGGAAACCGAGAGTGAATCAGTACGATATTCCAGCCCCAGCCTATTCGTGGCAGGGTACGACTGGCGAGGATCGAAGTCGCTGGCTGAGTGTCTATGTCGATGCTAATCTCGCAAGCTTTGCGGTGAACCGGGCCCTCCATGTTGAAGCTAACGGCGCACTCATGAACGTTATCAGCGCCGTGTCCGATAACTGCACATCTTACACCGGTACGGCAAATACACAGGCCAGGACACCGGCGAAATGGGATAACATTGACTTCACGTGTGACTCCGGCAACTACGAGCGTGACGTCGTCGGTACGGTTTCCTCGGCTGGTGTGAATAATGTGACCATTACGGGGGCAGCCAAGGGGGCGCATCGGTATTTCTTTACCTATACGGACGACAGTAGCCAGCCAGACTACACGATTTTTACCTCCGCACTCAAATCCTTCGGTGCCAAGTAGGACGCGGTCAAAAATACTATATCTAGCGTACCAAGTGAGTGCTAGACTACTAGATAGTTAACAAGCAAAGCTGGAAACAGGTGTGAATCCTGTACTGTGCCGCAACGGTAATTAGAGTAATCTATGAGTCCGATCTAGCTAGAAAAGTCTCTCGAGCAAGAGCAGTGAGTCAGCTTTTCGACCCTCTGTTTCTCTCAGGGCAGAGGGTATTTTTATGGAAACGTTGGCCGTGCAGCCAGGACAATTGGTAGAATTTGATCGCCAACAGCGGATGCGTAATGATGCCGAAACCTGGTTAGCAGAAGTTTTGGACGGCTCGATGCGCACCCCATTTGAATATACGACCGATGGGCATGAACTATATGCTGAAGACGGTGGTGCGCTAGGCCCTATTTTTAATGATGCAATCAGTGAAGCTCGTCAGCTGCAACACAAAGACCCTCGCCTGGCATTTGAGCTTCGCCGCCGTGATACTGAACTCGGTGAATACCAAGATATGCTGGCAATCACTCGGGGTGAGCTTCCCAACACCATGGTGGTGGTATCAGATTTCCCGGCTGAGTTAATGCATGCCAGTGAAGATGTAGGTGGTTACAATGTTACGCGCAAGCAAACCATGTTGCGGGTTATCACGCACCACGCAGGTAGGCTGCGCATGTACTCTCAGACATTGGATGGCTCTGACCGGGCGGCACTCGAAGCAATCTATGCTGAGTTTGGCGTGCAGCCAGAGTCGGGCGAATTGCTGGGCCAGCGGCTGTATATCGATACGATGCCAGAAGTACAAACAAATCTCGCGGATCGACTTACCAGTGTATATGACCGCAGCCTCCAGGCGCGACATGGTGGCGAATGGTACGCTGGCCGCCCAGAGCCCAAGCGGGATACCTATAGCTTTGTTTGCCAGCAGCGCCAATTAATTGACCACTTTGTGAGCCGACAGCTTCACGGCACGATAAGTGATGAATACCGGTACAATATCGCCGCGCTACTCTCTAAGCGTTTCGAAGAAGCCAAATATGTTGGTGAATATAACATTCACGACCAGGCTAGTGTGGAGCGATTTATGGGTGGCGTCGTAACACGTAGCTTTGAGTGGGAACTGCACCACGCTGGCCAGGAAGCCCGGGCTGCCGGCAGGACCTTTAGTGGCTGTGGTGCCACTGCACGCGCTGAAATGGCGGCCGAACAAGAACTAGCTGAAGCTGGCTATGGTAATAAGTCACCGGCAACTAGCGACGAGGACGAATTTGGTCCACTGACATTCTTTTGCACCCGGAACCACCGCAACACCCGCCCGCGCGGCAAATTGATAACGCAGTGTCGAGTCAAGAGCTGCAAAGACAGTGTCGGCTGCTAGCCTTACGTATAATTAAATAGTGAAAACACGACGTATAGGAATCTATGGTGGCACATTTGACCCGGTACATGCGGGGCATATTGCCTTTGCGCTGCAAGCTATCCACGCCGCTAAGCTCGACAAGTTATATTTTTTGCCGGAACGTCGGCCACGAAGTAAAAAGCATGTCGAACACTTTGGGCATCGTGTGGCTATGCTGCGTCAGGCGGTCAAGCCGCATCCTAAACTCGATGTGCTCGAGTTCGACGATGTTAGCTTCTCGGTGAAGCGTACGCTGCCCAAGCTCGAGACCATGTTTCCGGATAGCCGGCTCGTGTTCCTGGTAGGTTCGGATATCGCTGAGCATATGGGCCAGTGGGAGTACCTAGAACGATTATTCGCCACCAGCGAGATACTGGTTGGCGTCCGTGACACGCATGATGCCGAGAAACTACAAGAGCTGGTTGTAGGCTGGCCGGTACAGCCGCTGAATGCCAAGATTATAAAAAGTCATGCTGCCCGAGTGTCCTCCGGCAAGATTCGTGATGCTTTGCGCGCCCGCAAAACCGCCGAAGGCCTGCTGCCGAGTGTAGCGAAGTACAGTAACAAGAACTGGCTCTATATTTCAGTTGCTTAAAAGTCCCGAAATAACCCGGAAATCGTTGACAACCATAAGCCGTTTCGTTACAATGCAAATATCTTGAATCTGCGGAGTTGCGAGAGCCGCCCGAAGAGAGACACAAAAACAATCAAAAAACTTACAAAAATAAGATGAACTGTTTGCTATAGTTCGTGTTCTGGTCGGGACACGGAGGTGTGGCGACCGTTCGAGAGGTACGACATGTCAGTAAAAATTAAAGTTA
>DATMTN010000005.1:0-11686 GCA_035564115.1 Candidatus Microsaccharimonas sp.
AAACAGTACGCCGATAAATTACAGAACCCACTCGTATACCTTTCTGGACCTGAGGCCATGGTCAAAAGCTTCGCAACTGAGCTGGAAGATTTAGGCGTGAGCAAAGAGAGCCTGAAGCTAGACGATTTCCCTGGGTACGAAGGAATCTAACACCTTCACTCTAAATACTTTGGTCGTAGGTGGTAAGTTAGGCTGGCAGTGTATACTGAATGTATGAATAACACTCTCAAATCTATCGCCCTAGGTTTCGTTGCATCGCTCATGATTGTTGCTCCTGCAGCAGCAGCCAAACCGACCGCTCCTGGCGGCACCCCGTCACCAACTGTACTCACGGGCAATGATGTCTCATGGCCCCAGTGCGGCAAGCACATGACGCTGCCGAGTGGCCAGGCATTTGGTATTGTAGGCGTGAATGGGGGGCTGGCAAACACTACCAACCCCTGTTTTGCACAGGAACTATCGTGGGCAAGCGCTTCTAGCGGCAAAACAAACCAGCCCACAGCAGCTTTGTACGTGAATACGGCTAACCCTGGAAACTTGGGTGTGGCAGACTGGCCAAAGTCTGGTAGTTCGGTCAAGTACGGCGGCTGCACGGGTAGTGACGATCAGGCGTGCGCGTATGTGTATGGCTGGAATATGGCTCAACTCGACGCTACCAGTCGTGGGGTGAGTAGCCCAGCGGCATACACCTGGTGGCTTGATGTCGAAACGGGCAACTCCTGGGAGTCGAATACTGCTAATAACGCAGCAGATCTCGAGGGTATGACGGATTATTTCCAGAGTATTGGTGCTGGGGTTGGGCTCTATTCTACGAATTATCAATGGGGTCAGATTGCTGGTGCGGTTAGCGCGACAAGCAGTCTAAACGGTTTGCCAAGCTGGCTAGCGGGCGCGAGTTCGGTGTCTGGCGCGCAAGCAAATTGTAAACTTCCAGGATTAACTACTAACAGCCAAGTTACACTCGCGCAGTACGTGTCGAGAAGCACTGACTACGACGTTTCCTGTATTTAGCAGAGCTCTACCCATTATTTAATAGGGGGTCAGCATGAGTTGGTATCACCCGAGCAATCTTTTTGATAAAGTCTTCGAGGGTGGCATTATCCTCAAGGGTATTGATGGTGGGCTTGAGTTTCTGGGTGGTTTGCTCGTATTGTTCGTGTCACCGACAGCACTCCATAGCTTCATCGCCTTTATTACGCACCGTGAGCTTGTAGGTGATCCCCATGACAAAATTGCTAACCTGCTCATACATGCCACCAGCCATTACGCTGCGGGTGGACGCACATTTCTGGTCATTTACCTCTGGATCCATGCCACCATCAAACTCATTGCAGTTTTTGGCATCCTAAAGAATCAACTCTGGGCATACCCATTCTCGCTTATAAGCCTTGGCATACTGACGTTGTACCAGGTCTACACGATCTTTTTTGTCAAAGCTTCGTTGGGCATGATACTGCTCACGATATTTGACGTACTAATCCTCTGGCTGATTTGGCGGGAATACAGCAAGATTCGTTTGACGCCAGCTCCGAAGACTCAGGCTTAGTTTGCCTTAATCACGGCAGGCGCAACTGGCGCAACAGGCATATCTGGGTAGAAGATGTCGGTCTTTGGTGGTGTCACGAAACTTTCCACGTTTGGCGCATAAATCTGTACTGTCATGTTATAGCGCGGGAAGAGACAGAGCATGGCGCAGTGATTGACCGTGTCGAGCGACCGTGAATCGACAGTCAGTACACCGTTATCAACGTGAATCTTGAGCTTTGAAAGATCTGGATTGTCGGCGTAATGCACATTTACAGCATAGGTAGGTGACGAAACATATTCGATATCGATATCACCTTCAGTCACGACCTTTTGAAACGGCTGAATGCCCTTGATAGCTGTCGTGTGCATGAGTGTTTCGTAGCGCTCCTGCACGCGGGGGGCGGCATCGGCTGCAAGTGCAAAACTGGCTGCTGAGCCCACCAAGAATAGGCCGACGAGAACACCGGTAATCCAGCCGCGCACAGGCCACTTGCGTTTGAATGTTGCGATACCTACCAGTGCCAAGAACAATGCGACGATAAGCAGGAGTGCGAACATGATGTTTACGAGCCAATGTTCACGTACACCCACAGGGAAAATTCCCTCCTGGAATAGCTTATTGCCGTGTAGTGTCATGTAACCTCTCGCCACGGCTACACCAAACATGATGGCAGCGGCAATGAGCACAAAGCCTATACCGGCAAGCTTAATGACAACTCGGAAAATGCTGTTTACGAAAGCAGAAAACGTCTGGTTTACGCGCTGAGCTGTGCCCGACAGGTCTGCGCGCCGCACAGAATCCTTGAGCGCATCAAGGTTAACTGCTTTGCCTTTCATCTGAAGTTTTTCGCTGGTTGTAGTCGCTGGTGGTACGACAAGCCATAGCAGCAGATAGATGATAATTCCGCTCGCCCCTCCAAAGATAAGTGCAATAAAGATGAGCCGAATGATGACTGCATCGATACCTAGATAGTTCCCAATGCCTGCGGCTACGCCCGCAATCATGCCATTGTCGGTGTCTCGGAAAAGTCGCTTTTGACCACTATTCGCTTCGTGCTGACTACTCGAGTCTTCGTCATTACCAAAATCATCCGGACTGCCGAGCTGTTCCTGCAGAAACTCAATATCTTGTGGTAGCACCACCTTTTCGGCACCGGCACCGCGCTCTAGCAGCAGCTCGGCCATGCGCATCTCGACCTCATCAATAACTTCTGGACTGTCCAGTTTACGCGTAATCTCACGCAGATAGTGTTCAAGCATTTTCCGCGCATCCACGGCAATCGTAAATGATTCGCGTCCAAGATGAATCTGTGTCACTTCGTTCATTTTTTAACTCCTTTCTCGAGTATCTGAATCGAACTGTGTAGCTTCTTGTAACTGAACTGCAGGTCTTTCAGTAGGGCCTTGCCATCATCGGTGAGCCAGTAGTATTTACGTGGTGGTCCTTGCTCACTTTCTTGCCATTCATATGCCAGAAGTGCGTCCCTGGCGAGGCGATTTAGGAGTGGATATAACGTCCCCTCAACTACGATTAGCTCAGCCATCCGCAGGGAACTGATAATTTCCGACGAGTATACTTTGCCATCTTTGAGTAATAGCAAGACGGCATATACAAGCACACCTTTGCGCATTTGAGCTTCAGATTGATTCAGCGTACTGTCATTCATATAGTACTATGTTATGCAAGGTACTATTTATTGTCAACTATTTTTGTTATGTAAGCAAATTAACAGCGTACCGAAGCGTTGCGGCTCATACTGCAGACAGCTTTAACAGCACTGATGAAAGGGGGTCCAATGGGGAAATTACTGATTATATGGTCAGCTATATGTTTACTTATAGTTCAGGGTATTTGCTATCTGTATCCAACTGATATCATGATGGGTTTGCTGACAAATTCGGCAGTGTTTGAGCTGGCTCGAGTGGGCCTACTCCTAGTCCTACTAGCCTTGCTCTTTACTACCCCACCGCGTCACAATACGCTACGATTTTTTACTGGTTCCTTGGCTTTCGGCATCATGTTGGCGGTGGCTTACCTCACCTACAACAACCTTATGAATATCCTTGATACGCTCGCATTCAGTGGCGCTGGAGTTGTCCTGGGACTGACAGCCCTCGAAGCGGGTAACGATGTAGAAGAAGTGGATATCGAAGCTCTGCGCCGAGCTAAAATGTCAGGTCCCCTTATTCCAAAGCACTAAGCGTGTTGTCTGCTGGCTACGCTTGCAGAATAGGCAAAACATTTCTGTAATATAATTTGCTGACGAATTTACAGGGGTGGCTTATGCTGACAGTAGATTGACTCAACTTGATGTATGGGAGGCTCGACTGATATTGAGGTACAAACGGTATCTACCACTGACATTATTCGTACTACTCATCGTGATTGTAGGTTTTGTGGTGCCGCGACATAGCGAGTCTCGGGTGAACCATCCGGCGAAGCATATCGATTACCCAAAAGTCTTGGGACGGCTGTGGACTGATTATAAGCAAACGAGCATTGATACGTCATCTGGCCGGACGATTGACCATCAGAACGACGATAAGACAACCTCAGAGGGGCAAGCCTATACGATGTTGCGAGCAGTCTGGATGAATGACCCCACTGTATTTGACCAGACTTGGCAGTGGACTCAGAATAATTTACGTCGTAATGACGGGCTTTATAGTTGGCAGTGGGGCAAGCGGGCTGATGGCAGTTGGGGGATTCTAACTAACGATGGCGGTGAGAATACTGCCAGCGATGCTGATACGGACATTGCGCTGGCACTAATGATGGCAGCTAACCGCTGGGACAATCCGAGCTACCTGGCGGCCGCAAAAGGAATAGTGCAAGGTATCTGGACAAATGAAGTTGTAATGATTCAGGGCAAGCCCTACCTGACTGCCGACAATCTGGAGCACCAAGTGAGAAGCGGGCTGATTGTCGTAAATCCATCATACTTTGCGCCGTATGCCTATCGGGCCTTTGCACGAATTGATCCCAGCCATGATTGGATAGGATTGGTGAATAACTCGTACGCAGCTCTAGAGGCGAGTAGTAGCAACACCCTAGATACCAAAACTAGCATTGATTTGCCTCCAGACTGGGTTGGAGTAAAGATTACTGACGGCACGTTCGCGTCAGTGTCAGGGAAAGACACGGACTTTAGTTTCGACGCTTTTCGGGCAATTTGGCGCACGGCTCTGGATTATGAATGGTCTCATGACCCACAGTCACTTGCCACTCTGAAACGATTCGGTTTTTTGCAGCAAGCATGGTCTCGCGATGGAAAACTGGTTGCTCAGTATGGTCATGATGGTACGCGGAAAGTTAGCTACTCGGCGTTGTCGTTATATGGCGGTACGCTCAGTTATTTTCAGTTCATACAGCCAAAAACTGCCCCGCAAATTATGCAGCAAGCGTTGCTGGCCAACTACGATCCGGGCACCGACAAGTTCGCTGGAACTCTGAACTACTATGACAATAACTGGCTGTGGTTCGGTTTGGCATTGTATGCGCAGGCATTGCCGAACTTGACCGAGGGGAATCCTTCATGAAGTCACCATTCCTACAAGCAGTCGTTGCCAAGAAACTATTGGCCGTGAATCTACTATTGGCAGTGGCGTATTTTGTCGGATTGGTTGTCTTATTCCAACGTGGTAATCCGTGGCTGTATGCAGCCCTGGTGGCAGGTGAAGTATTTCACCTGTGGCAACTGGCCACCTTGACCCATGCTGCCTGGGATACGAGGGCTGAGCATGAGTTCATGCCAGATATGGAAGCGCCCGTCGACATATATATCACTGTTGCCGGTGAGCCAGTGAGTGTCGTCGAAAAGACAGTGCGGGCGGCAATCAAAATTCGTTACCCGAACTTTCGGGTATTCATATTGAACGATGGGTATGTGGCCAAAAAGTCCAACTGGCAGGATATGGAGCTACTTGCGGACAAGTATCACGCAGAAGGCGTACGGTGCATTACCCGCCAAACCCCGGGCGGTGCCAAAGCGGGGAATATCAATCATGCACTTAGCGTTACTGGTGCACCGTTTGTCGCGGTACTCGATTGCGACCATGTCCCAAGTCCAGAATTCCTTCAACGAATGATGGGGTACTTTGTTGATTCGGAGGTAGCATTCGTACAATCACCGCAGTACTACCGTAACCATACTGACAGCTTTGTAGCGAACGCAGCATGGCAGCAGCAGACACTTTTTTTTGGGCCAATCTGCCGTGGCAAAGATCGTACAAACTCGCTATTCATGTGTGGCACAAATATGATCATCCGTCGTGAGGCGCTCGAGAGCGTTGGCGGCATGAAGCAGGACAGCATTACTGAAGATCTACTGACTTCGATTATCATGCATGCCAAGGGCTGGAAGTCGGTATATGTACCGCGTATATTAGCGCGTGGTCTAGCGCCAGAAGATCTGGGCGCATACTGGCAGCAACAATTCCGATGGGCGCGGGGTAGCCTGGAGGTCCTGGTCCGTTACAATCCATTATTCCTGCGAGGTCTGACTTTTGCCCAACGAATGCAGTACTTGGCATCCGTGACATACTACCTGACGGGCATTGTGGTGCTTATCGATGCTGCATTACCACTCTTTTATTTTTATGCTGGGATCATCCCGGTTACTGCAGCCACTATGTCTATCGCTTTGCTATTCGTGCCATACATATTCCTGACGCTTTTCTTGCTGCAGCGAATAAGTAGCTACGCTTTTTCGTTCCGGGCAATTGCGTTTTCTATTGCATCGTGGCCGATATATTTGATGGCGTCAGTCATGGCGATTCTACGAATATCGACTGGTTTTAAAGTGACTTCGAAGGAGAAGAGTGATGCTAACTACATCGGCCTGGCCATGCTACACATAGTTTATATTGTGGCTGTGCTTGTTGGCATGTATGTTGCATATCATCGAGAGGGCTTCACCTCATCGCTCATTACCAATAGTTCCTGGGCCATCCTATATATCGTGATGTTCGGACCGTTTATCCGGGCTGCGCTGTCCGATCGATTGGCATCTATCTTGCCTTACGATGAACTAGAACTGCCGGCTGAGAGGATTCTCCATGAGTAGTACAGAGGTTATCACGAAAGAGCGTTGGTCTGATTCATGGTACGGAGTCTTTGCCATGTTCAGTATTGTAGGTATGCTGGTTTCGTTTCTGTTCCTCGTACAT
This sequence comes from Candidatus Microsaccharimonas sp., assembly GCA_035564115.1. Taxonomy (GTDB): domain Bacteria; phylum Patescibacteriota; class Saccharimonadia; order Saccharimonadales; family UBA4665; genus JACMPA01. Next base: position 6,697 of record DATMTN010000005.1, read on the forward strand.
AGCCCAACAAACTATCAGGAGCGCTTCAACCTTAACTTTGCAATGAATGGAAATCTAAATCCCACAACCCAAGGCTCGCCCGATGACCCGATGCCCCTCTACTACGTTTTTCTACACGGTATCGCGCATATAACTACACCTTCTCTTACGTTGTTACGCAGTGTGTCAGTAATTTGCTTAGTGCTGGCATTTGTGGTGATTTACTTCGCAGGTAAGTTTGCGCACAACTACAGAACAGGCTTGCTAGCTGCAACCATGACTGCGCTATCACCGTTTATGCTATGGTATGCCAATCGGGCGACGGTCTACAGTCTGCTAGTCCTGGTCACTGTACTTAACCAGCTCTGCTTCGTGTTACTTTTGCATAAGAAAAACTGGGTCTGGCCGCTCTATATAGTGAGTGCTATTTTAGGGCTAGGTCTACACTACTTCTTCATATTCATACTTCTACTCCAATTTGCATTTTTCTTCGCTAAGCGACGTGATTTTTCAACTGCGTATCAGGTCGGTATGGCGCTTACGGCTGTCGGATTGTTTGCGATTTTCACGGCTTGGATTCATTACTTAAGCGACGTTATTAACGTATTTAAGTTGCTACCATATGCTGGCAAGCCTTCGGCAACGAATGCGTTCATTATCTACGTGCAGTATCTATTCGGGTTTCAGTCAGTAACCACAACGACATTGATCATTGCATTCTGGCCGCTCCTGGTTGTGCTTGCCCTACTGGCAGTCCAGAAATATGTACGTCCGAGCATCGGCATCCAGTACTTCGCCTTTACCACAACAATGCTTATCGTTACATTATTCGTCTTCAGCTGGATCTGGCGGTCATTATTTTTAAGCAGTTACCTTATTATTGGACTGCCAAGTTTCATGCTGATGGTCAGCTGGTATCTGGTGGCGTTTGATCTCAAAGTTTTGGCATCGGTGCGTGTGATTGTTCTGGGCGTTATGGTAGTCATGCTTGCTGTGGAGTTATCGCACACTGACTTTGCACTTAGCCAAGACTACCTGGGAAGTGTCTCGAGTCAGCCACGGACAGCGGAAGTTATGGGTTTATAGGCCTCTAAGCTGACGGTGTCAAAAGTGTAGGCTGGCAAGCCTTACGGCTGCTGATCTTTTAAGGTGGTGGCTACGCTAGGGGGACTGCTATACTTGTCGATATGACAAATACTACGACTCACCGCTCGGCACAGGATCATGCCGCTTCGTTTACAAGCAAACAACGTACCATCGCACTGGTCATCGTGGCCTTCGCGTTCATTATGGACCTGCTCGACAACACGATCGTGAACATTGCGATTCCATCAATCCAGGCTAATCTTGGTGCCAGCTATGCCACTATCCAGTGGTTAATCGCGGGTTACGCACTGACGTTCGCAACCCTGCTGATCACCGGTGGACGCATGGGTGATGTCTTTGGCTACAAGAAGATTTTCATGGCAGGGGTCGCTGGTTTCACGTTGGCGAGTTTGTTCTGTGGCGTCGCCTGGAACTCACATGTATTGATTGCCGCTCGCTTGCTGCAGGGCTGTTTCGCTGCACTGATGGTACCGCAAGTGATGTCGTTGATGCAGGTGATGTACAAGCCGGAAGAGCGAGGAAGTATCATGGGCATCTTCGGGGCTATGGCGGGTATTGCGGCGACTCTTGGGCCAGTTGTTGGCGGTATTCTTATTCATTTCAACATCGCTGGACTGGACTGGCGGCCGATATTCCTGATTAACATTCCTGTCGGCCTGTTCGCATTTTTTACTGGTTTCAAGTATCTACCAGACGGCAAGTCACCACACCCGCTGCGGCTTGACCTTGTTGGTACGGTGCTGGTGAGCGGTGCTCTACTTCTACTTGTCTATCCACTTATTCAGGGTCGTGAACTTGGCTGGCCAACCTGGAGCTTTGTCATGATGGCAGCTGCCTTCCCGGTATTGGCGGTCTTTGCCCGATGGCAGCAAATTAAAGAGGCCAAAGACGGTTCACCGCTCATCGTGCCACTACTTATGAAAACGCGTACTTTCGTGCTCGGTCTGATTATTAACCTGACTTTTGAAAGCGCCATGCTCGGCTTCTTCCTGCCATTTACACTGCTGCTGCAAGTAGGTCTAGGCTACTCGGTTATCAAGGCGGCACTCACCGGTATCCCGACGGCTATCGGCATATCAGTGGCGATGGCGGTATTTAGCCAGAAGATTATTCCGAAGCTCGGTCGCTACACTATGGTGCTCGGCGTGTTCCTGATGGCGGGAGGATTGGCACTTCTATATACGATGCTCAACCACTTTGGGTCGGGTATGTCACCATGGGCATTCATTCCGGGCCTGCTGCTCGTGGGCGCCGGCATGGCGCTGATTATGTCACCAATGTTCTCGGTGGCACTGGTTGATATTGATGCAGCACATGCGGGCTCGGCGTCGGGTGTCTTGAATGCGGTCCAACAGCTTGGTGGTGCCATTGGCACGGCCCTACTCGGTCTAGTCTTCTTTACACATCTGACTTCGGGCGCTGCACCAAGCTTTGACGCCCAGATTCCTCAACTCAAGCAGCAGCTGACGACACTACAGGTTCCAGCTGAGGCACAGACGCAAATCATTGAAGGTGCCAAGCACTGTTTTGCTGATCGTAGTAATTCGAGTGATAACTCTGTTATACCAGCAAGTTGCAAGCAGCTTACGTCAAAAAGCTCGTCAGTTAATAACAAAAAAATTGCTGATGCAGTTATGCATTCAGCAGAACAGGCAAACACCAAGAACTTTGTAGCCGGTTTCCGCGATGCTATAACCTTTGAGCTCTGCATCCTGGCGATAATTGTTGTCCTGAGCTTCTCGTTACCTCGACATATCAGACTCTCGGCCGAAGTGGGCTAGACCTCAAGACCTATTGACATACCGTTTAGGCGAGCGTATACCGAAGGTAGGCTCTAAAAACAAAGATTCAAAATGTCCAGCCTATATCCGAGCTCAGCCGAGTTCGACGCCCCCCAGCGCCACTCTGCTCTTGGTGTCGCCATCACGTTGGCCGGGGCTGCACTTGTAGCAGCGGTAGCGGAGGGCGCAATGCTCTGGGAAAGGCATGGTCAATCTGATGAAGCACGTATTACCGACACGCCTTCTTCCGCTGGCGAGCAGCTTGTCATCGCTCACTTCGGGTTGAATACCAACGACGAGGCAAACGCCGAAGCTTTTACGGACCACTTCCATGACCAGGCGGAGATTGCATGTGTAGTGCATGGCAAAGGTGGCGTGTCGCTTGATAGCATCATGGGACAGATGATCGAGTTCCGTCAGGACCATCCAGGTAAACAAGTGACGCTCTATGGCCACTCGTGGGCTGGTCTTGGTAATAGTCTGCTTATCAGCCGACCAGACTTTCGTGAAAAGTTTGGTCCGGTAACTAATCTCGTCTACGAGAACTCGTTTGTACACCCGGCGGCCATTACGAATATAGGGAGCATTCTGCTGGGGACTTCTCACCTAGGGCCACTTAGCTGGGGTGTCGGACGAATACTGCCTTATGCTAAATCTCCGACGTATCTGACGGCCAGCATGCATAATATTGCTCGTCGTCAGCATGTTGTACCTGGTTCTGCTGAGAATTTTGCTGACCATATTATCGTTATCCAACCAGAGGCAGACCCATACGTCGCGAATCACACCGCACTGGCCGGCATTCAAGAATTTAGTGGCCGGCAACTGGTGTCGCATATCATTGACCACGATAATCGACCAGCCCGAAGCCACACCGGTGCGACCGACTACCCATGGGCGATGGGGAAGGTGCTAGATGGCACGTGGCAACAACTAACCGAGCCTCGAGAGCTTGCACTAGCAGCATAAGCGTATTGACAAAATAGCAAACTCATGTATAATAGTATGTAGTGATTTAGCCAATAAGACGGCCGAAAAATAAAAACTTAGTACGCAAAAATCACACGAAAAACATAATAAAAGGGCACCACCATGAAAACAAAGAGCGGTCTAGCTTTTGAATTCGCAACAACGAGTAATCAAGAAATTTTGAGTCTCGACTCAATGTTGAAAAAACTCATCCAGGGTTAGTATGCTCATCCAAGACATATTGCCCCCAGATCAATTGGCGGTTTTGAAGGAACTCTATCCAAAGAACTCAACGAGGAACTCTAGAACTCCAAACAAAACCAAGCCACATCATATAAAAGTGCACTAACATATGAAAAAAATCGACCGTCATAGGATGGTCGATTTTTTGTATCTGACTCTCAAGAAAGTTAAACGAAAGTTCCAGAGCTGCGTTTGTGTAACATAATCATCATGAGCCCTCTTGGCGAGTGCTTTTTGTGAGTGCATACGTGGTAGGCACGAGTCGGAACTTACTCAAACGATAACTGATTAGCTACTGGCGTTCCATCCAAGAGGTTAATTCTAACAGTCACCAGCTAGCTTACGAGGCTTAGCTTGAGCCTGTAGTAACACCGGCGCTAGGTATAGTCTCACTAATAGTCTTGGGCAGGTACTCATCAAGCTTGGCTTTTATATCAGTCGGTGTCATAGCTCTAACATCCCTAATACGTAACAGCGGCATGCCACTCTCCTTGAACAGGTAGTCAACGTTAGCATCTCTTTGCTTTCTTGCCTCACCATCATGGCTCCAGTCATCTAGTTCGATACCCAGAATAGGCCGACGATATTGTCGATTGCAAACAACATAATCAACTGACTTCTGATTGATATAACTAAATGCTGCTTTCCAGTTTTGCCCCTTTACCTTGTGGTCCAAGATAGTCGACAAATGCACCTGCGGGAATACATAATATTCATCACCCAAAATCTCAACAAGGGAGTTAAAAAAATCATTCTCGGCTTTGGTCATAACAAAGTCCTTGCGACGATAGCGGTAGTTTACGGTCGGCTTTATCTCGGATGGGACTTTTTCATGAGCACCACCCCTACTGCGGTTGATAAAATACATTACGACAATCACGGTGACCAGCAATAAGATAAATTCCATAGAG
>DATMTN010000006.1:0-12811 GCA_035564115.1 Candidatus Microsaccharimonas sp.
TGATTTATATCAATTTGCAACAATTCTTACATTTCAGGTTTAAAGACAGGAATATGCTTAAGCCTGTTATTAACCCAAATAGAAAGAGACGAACATGACCATCGAAAAAATGTTAGCCGAACTTCATGCGCTGGCTAACAAACCACAAAACCAATCCTCAAACCTGAAAAAATAAAAGTTCTACAAGGCACGTAGTTTATCGACAAGCACAGTCACAGCTTTTGAACGGTGGCTCACGGCGTCCTTCTCGGCAGGCGTCATCTCGCCATACGTCTTTGATTGCCCAGCGGGCATAAAGCACTTATCAAATCCGAAACCATGCTTGCCACGGGCAGTCACGGCACTTCCTGTTACCTCGCTCTGGGCGGTGATTATCTCCTGACCATCATAGTAGGCAACTATGCAGCGGATAATGGCAGGCTCCTCAGGCTCGACACATAGCTGATGAAGGGCATCCAAACCAAGTTCTTGCTCAAAAAATTTAATGAACGGACCGGGTAGGCCGTTCAAGCGAACGAGGCCAGCTGCAATATCCTCAACAATGATAGGTGAACCAACGACTTCATAGGCGCGCTTGGCTTTGTCGACGATGATTGTCTTCAGGTCGACACTCTGTATTTCATCAAGGTCGACATCCTGCGACAATAGCTCAAAATCGGCAGGTACTAATCGCTGCCACTCAGCAAGTTTGCCGGCATTGCCGGTCACTAGAGTAATAGTCATAAATAAATGTGGTGCCCCGGGGTGGACTCGAACCACCGACCTTAGGCTTAGAAGTCCTCTGCTCTATCCAGCTGAGCTACCAGGGCTGAATGAGACAAACCTACGGTTTTTCTCATCGCACGTTTCGGAATGAATCCGAATTCGCCTAACGGCGAAACCGTGCTGCTCTTTTCCCTGAGCTGCAATGCTCAGGATGCGGCACCATTGGTGCGGGTGCGGGGAATCGAACCCCGATCTCGAGTTTGGAAAACTCGCATACTAACCGCTGTACTACACCCGCTCGTCCTCCCGTACGCCTTGGTCTCGTTTTGCCTAACGGCAAAAGCTTCGACTGACGGCTACGGTCGTCCTCTCAAAATAACGAATCCTCTCGCGATTTTGGCTTAGAACAGGGGTAATTATACAGTACTGGCCGGGCAAGGCCTAGAGGTCGCTCATGACGGTGATGTGCGCACCGAGTGAGTTGAGGCGTTCGGCCAGGTCTTCGTACCCACGGTTGATGGTGTAGACGTTGCGCAGCATGCTGATACCGTTGGCGGCCAGCATACCGATGAGCAGGAGTGAGGCAGGGCGTAGGGCCGGCGGGCAGACAACATCTGCAGGGCTGAACTTGGTTGGGCCGTCTACGTAGACGCGGTGCGGGTCGGCGAGCTCTATTTGGGCGCCAATCTTGGTGAGCTCAGTGTAGTAGATGGCGCGGTTTTCGTATGTCCAGTCGTGAATCAGAGTGCGGCCCTTGGTCACACACGCAATCGGTACGAAGTAAGGTAGGTTGTCTTGGTTGAGGCCGGGGTAGACATTGGCGTGAATTTTCTCGGTCAAGGCCCGGAGGCTACCGTCGTGCTTCATGATTTTGAGATTAACGAGGTCGGTCTTGCCGTTAGTTGCCTTGTATCGTTCCGATTCTTCGAACTTCAGACCCATCTTCTGGAGCTTCAGCATTTCAAGCGCCATGAAGTCGATTGGCACGCGTTTGACGGTGATTTCCGAGTTGGTGGTCACTGCCGCTGACACGAAGAACATAGCCTCAATAGGGTCCTCACTTGGGGCGTAGGTGACGTTCTTTTTGATATGTTCGACACCGGTTACGCGCAGGGTGCTGGTGCCAATACCTTCGATTTTGACGCCGAGCTTCTGTAGGAAGAAACAGATTTCTTGCACCATGTAGTTAGCACTGGCGAACTGGATAGTCGTTTCGCTCGTAGTCCGAGCGGCGGCCAGGAGGGCATTTGTCGTGACGGTGTCACCTGATTCGTAGAGCACGATGCGACCGGCAGGCTTCTTGTTCACGGTCACGTTGTAGTGCCCGGTGGTGGCTACAATGCCGACACCAAATTCCTCAAGTGCATATAGGTGAGGAGTAACGGTACGCGTCCCAAGCTTACAGCCGCCAGCGTACGGGATCCTGAATTCCTTGTAGTCGTGTAACAGGGAACCAATCATCATGAGCACGGAGCGTGTCTTGCGCGCCGATTCCTTATTGAACTTGTCGAGTATGAGTTCTTCAGGGCGACGAATCTCTAGGTCATTACCGGGTAGCCACTTAACCTGTACGCCGATACTCTCCAGCACCTCGATGATACGGAAGACTTCCTCAATACGCGGGAAAGACTTGAAGCGTGTAATACCGTGGTTGAGTAAACTGGCGCAAAGCAGGTGGACTGCGGCGTTCTTGCTGGTCTTAAGGGTAACTTCGCCGTGCAGCTCATGACCACCCTCGACACGAAGGTTCGTGCCACCACCACTCAGGCTGATGAGCTGCTTGTTGAGGACATCGCTGATGCGCCCCAGCGTATCGAGACTGAGGTTCTGTCGACCCTTCTCAATACGGTTTACAGCCGACTGACTGGTGCCCAAACGGCGCGCGAACTCAGCTTGTGTTAAGTTTCTCTCTTGTCGTATCTGAGAAATCAGATGACCAATCTTCTCGTTTGAGTTATTCATAGACCACTTACTATACCAAATATGGTATGAAATTTCAATCTAAAAATAGTTGTGGTTTTCAGAATGAACTGCGGCCCGGCTCATGATTTGCTACAATGAAGCCTATGATTTAGCTACCCCACGAATTCACTGGCGCAAATAATGAATAAAGCAGAGGAGTGATGTGGGATGAAAGATGCAAAAGTAGCACAACTGATAAAAGATGAGGAACAGCGACAGCGTGAAGGCTTGGAGCTAATCCCGAGTGAAAACTATGTTTCCCGTGATGTACTCGAGGCAATGGGGAGCATATTCACAAATAAGTACAGTGAGGGGTACCCTGGCAAGCGGTACTATGGTGGCCAAACATACACTGACCCACTGGAACAACTTGCCATAGATCGAGCCAAACAGCTGTTCAAGGCCGACCACGCCAATGTACAGCCACACTCAGGTGCACCAGCCAATCAGGCAGTGTACTACGCGTGGCTAGAGCCAGGCGACACAGTGCTTGCGATGGACCTAAGCCACGGCGGCCACCTCACACATGGTAACCCGATGACCATGTCGGCACATCTGTATAACTTCATCCCGTACAAGATGAAGGATCCGACAACGGGTGAAATCGATTACGAGGAACTGCGCGCGCTGGCCCTCAAGCACAAGCCTAAGCTTATCCTAGCTGGGTTTAGCGCCTATCCTCGCGAGCTAGACTATGCCAAATTTGCGGCAATCGCGCAGGAAGTCGGTGACGAATGCCTACTGATGGCTGACATGGCTCATATCGCTGGTCTGATCGTTGCCGGTATTGCCAAGAACCCGTTTGACTACGGTTTCCATGTAATCACAACCACGACTCACAAGACACTGCGTGGTCCACGTGGTGGCCTGATTCTCAGCAAGGGCACGGTGTCGACACCCTTAAGGGCGCCAGAAAAGACTCTCGAGAACATTCCGACACTTATCGACCGGGCAGTCTTCCCGGGCACGCAGGGCGGTCCGCACGAGCACATCATCGCTGCCAAGGCAGTAGCCTTCGGTGAGGCGCTACAGCCAGATTTCAAGACCTACGCCGAGCAAATCGTAAAGAATGCTGCCGTGCTCGCCGATGAGCTGCAAAAGCGCGGTTTTAAGCTATTAACAGGGGGGACATCTAACCATCTAATACTAGCCGACGTCTACAGCAGCTTTGGGATCGATGGCAAGGTGGCCGAAGAAGCCCTCGACAAAGTTGGCCTGACATTAAACAAAAACGCGATTGCCGACGACCCGCTGCCACCATTCAAGCCATCTGGTATTCGCCTGGGCACACCAGCCATTACGACCCGTGGACTCAAAGAAGCCGACATGGCCAAAGTCGCCGAATGGATGAAACAGGCGATTGATAACAGGGAAGATGAAAGCAAGCTTACCATGTTAAGGGATGAGGTCCGTGAATTTGCGACTCAGTTCCCATTGCCGAGCGACAAGTAGACTATGAGTGATTCTGATCGGTTCCGGACGCATGTCGCGGTATTCCTCATCGTTCGTAACGATAGTGACGAGATCTTATTGCAGAAGCGACAGAATACTTCATATCTTGATGGCTATTGGGATTTTCCGTCTGGTCATGTTGAATACGGTGAGTCGATCCATGAGGCTGCCTGTCGTGAGCTTCAGGAAGAAGTTGGCGTTACTGCACGACCTGAGGATTTGCGCCTTGTACATGTGAATCAAAACTTCCTCGACACGCCATATATGAATTTCATGTTCGAAGCACTGCAGTGGCAAAGTCAGCCGAAAGTGAACGAACCAGATAAAGTTGCGGAAGTTGCATTCTTCGCACCGGCAGACTTACCAGAAAAATGTACGCTCGGCGTGCGAGTGTACGAGCAGGCTGGATTTACCTCAGAGCCGACGTACTCGTTTGTTGACGACACGAATTTTCAGGAAGTCATGCACGAGGCATTTAACCCGAGCAATTGGGGGCAAGGTTTAGCTTTTTCGGCGGAGGAATTTGAGGCCAGACCAGGTGTTGTCGATGGCGGCGACCTTCACATCAACCCAGCCGAGCGGCAACACTAAGTCGCGTAGGTCTTGTTCGGATAGATCGGTTTGTAGGCCGCTGGCTTTCTTGGGCCAGCTGAGCCACAGAGATTTTTCGATGTCTGCTAGGCGGTTCTCTTTTAGAAAAGTCGTGAGTTCGGACTTGGTTGCACAGAACAGGTGTACATGAGTGGCGGGGAGACCAGGCTCTAGTTCAAGGCCATTGGCGTCAGCGAATTCGGAATACCATTCCGGAGTATCTTCGACAAATATCGTCTCGCCAGGTTTGAAGCCAAGCTTGTCGGCGAGTGACTTGTCGGAGTAGCCACTCATGGCAGAAGTTCGGGCTCCTGTACGAGGGCTATCTGGAATTTGCTCGCGACGGTGTCGGTGACTTTTTGACGGAAGGCCAGCAGGTCAGCAGTGGACTTGGCGTGTTCATTCACGAACACCAGTGGCTGAGCCGGCCAGGTTGCCATACCGGTTTCGGTGTCGTGGTAGTCCTTGAAACCGGCCTGTTCGATTAGCCAGGCAGCCGGAATTTTGACATGTCCTTCGTGGGCCGGCCAGTGGGGCATTGTCGGGTAATCAGCCTGGATCTGTGCCAGAGTCTCTTCGCTGATGACCGGATTGGCGAAAAAGGAACCGTTGTTCGCGACCTGAGCAGGATCGGGTAGCTTGGCTGAGCGGATGGCAATAACAGCGTCACGAATGTTTTGTGGGGTGGGGCGCTCGATGTTGCGTTCGCGTAAGTAGTCGGCAACGGGCTGGTAAAATGGTGGCTCTGGCAGTCCGCGCATCAGGTGCAGGGTAATGGCTGAGATGAAGAAGCGGCCTTTATCGGTGGTTTTGAACCGCGAGGTGCGATAGCCAAAAGCGCAGTCCATGGCTGGAATATTAACGAACGCTTTGGTCTGGCGGTCATAGGCTTCGACGGTTGTGAGGGTATTGGCAATTTCTTGGCCATAGGCGCCGACATTCTGAACTGGTGTAGCGCCAGCAGTACCTGGTATGAGGCTGAGGGCTTCAATACCCGTGAGGCTATCATTTGTCGTGTGAGCAACTGTGGCATCCCAATTTTCGCCAGCGCCAACGGTGACGTACACATTACGCCCGTCTTCGTCGAATGTTTCAAAGCGCATGATCTTGTTGACGAGTACGACGCCCGGGAAGCCCTCGTCTTTCCAAACAATATTGCTGCCACCTCCAATCATGAGTAGGGGTAAATTCTGTGAATCGGCCCACTGCACGGCTTCGCTGAGCTCCATACTTGAGGTGATATCAATCATATAGCGGGCCGGGCCGCCGAGACGCATAGTGGAATGGTTACTGAGTGAGACGTTTTCCTGAATATTCATACCCATCTAGTATATCTCACCTTTGGGTCTTGTCCGTTACGCTTGCATGACCGCTGACGCCAGGCTAGTATGGTAGATATGAATGAGCAGAAGTCACAGGGTGGCAACGCGAGCAATCCGTTTAAGATGCTCGGTGATCACCTGAAGTATCTACGCGAACAGTTGAAGGAAAGTCTGATAGAAGTATCGGGCGCTGTCGAGATAGATATGGATGACTTAGCGCGCATAGAACAGGGAGTTGAACGTCCAAGCGAGGATATCCTCCTACTGCTAATACAACACTATGACATGCACGATCAGGAAGCGGTTCAGCTGTGGGAACTGGCTGGCTATGACGGTAACGAATCGCCCCACAAGATAAAACTAGAGAACAACCCCGCTGCTATGCTGCAGAACAAGCAGATGGTTATGCTACTCGCGATGGACGTGCGGACGATGTATTCGGACGGGGTTGATATCAATATCAATCCAGCCGGTGTGACCATGAGTTTTAGCCAGACAACTGGCGACAATCAACGCGTGCCAGTTGGGCGTATTGGTATGAGCTACGAGCAGGCTACACTGGTCGTGAAGACGCTCGAACAGGCACTTTTGCGTGCGAAATATCTCGGTTCCCAGCACCGTCTGCCGGGTCCCGAGTCTACCTCTTAGCGCTGAATCTGTAAATTGCATATTTGGTGCAGGCTGTTATCATGGTAACAGTAGTTAAAAACAAATATGTACTTCGTCATCCTCGCCTTTATCGCTATCGCCAGTCTGCTCGTCTGGTATCTGTTGGTGCATGACCATGGACGGAAACTGCCCGTCGCAACTCTGTGGTATGCCTGCGGGTTTGGCGTAATGGCAATGGGTCTGGCAATGGGTCTGGAGCGATTATTTTTACCGAGTAACTTTGTCATTGCGCCACAGGAATTTCCATTCGTAAAGCAGCTCGGATACTTTATGAGTATTGGTTTTATCGAGGAGACGGCAAAGTTTCTGCCCCTAGCGCTGTTTATCTATAAGCGTGACTATTTCCGCGAGCATACAGACGGTTGCATATACTTTGCGATCTGCGGGCTCACCTTTGGGCTCGTCGAGAATATCTTGTATACGGTCAGCTATGGCACGACTGTCGGGCTAACGCGGCTACTGTTGACACCGTTTCTGCATGCTGCAAGCACGAGTATTTTAGGCTACTATCTGGTGAGCTGGAAGTTGCAATCAAGTCATTGGAAACGATTTGCTGTGGCGGCTGTACTTGTGCCGTTAATGCACGGGCTGTATGACTTAGGAATGGGTGCCGATGCGCTATCGCTCCAGGTGCTGTCACTCATGCTGACATTACTGTTTAGTATGGGGCTTTTCCTGTATTTCATGGAAGCAAACGAGCTCGATAGGGTAATGGCTCGCCGGCCGGTTGGCTTTGCGCTCCAGCCGATTAGCACGGGCCATGAGCCTAATTTTTGCACGACATGTGGTCAGGCCAATGTGTATCACCGAGCCTATTGTGAACACTGTGGTCGTAAACTATAATCCCCAACAACAGAGTAATGCTTACGATTAAGGTGGAATAACCGATGCTATGTCCAAAATGCCAACAGCCGACCGACTCGGGTGCAGCATACTGCGGTAATTGTGGGTATAAGCTTGAACAGGTATCAGGGACACCCGTGCCGGTCGAAACGAGCACAGCCACTCCCTCGGGTTACCCAGTCTATGTTCGGCACGATCACGGCAATAAGGCAATTGCTTCACTCGTTCTGGCTGTGTTGGGGATACCAGCTTGCTTGATTCCGATTGTTGGCCTGGTCTTTGGCGTGCTGGCATTGGTCTTTGGCACGCTGTCATTTCGTTCTTCCAGGAAAAAGTTCGCGGTGGTCGGTATAGCGCTTGGCGTGGTCGTCGTGCTGGGCTCACTCTATTTATGGATGCGTAACGCTCAGGAGTTAGTGAATGGAGGCAGTACGAACCAGATTACGCATCAGTCCGCGCGAGTCAGTGGTTCACTCCAAACAATACATACGCCCTGTTATACCACTAAGATACCAGCCGCCATGAAAGTCACCCGAAGCGCTGGCAGCTGTACCTTCCTAGGCACTACTACAGGCAGTGCTGAGCAGGAAGAGGTCAAGGTGATACAAGTCCCGGGCCTGACTCTGGCTAATCTTGCCACAGCTGCACGGGCAGATGTGAGTAATGTGGTCGGCACTATCCCGGGGGGCTCTATAACGAAACAGCAGAGCGCAACGTTTGCCCATAGCCAAGCGTACGAGATTAGTATTAAGTCAACGGATGGTAGCGCCGGCACGATGAGTTATGTATACGACGCGACTAGTCAGGGGAATCTAGTAATTGTGCTTCACACCCAAGCGAGCGGTACTGACTATGGCCTGAATTTGATTGAATCACACTGGTCCTGGTTATAGAATGTGGCTATGCAGATAACTTCCTACCAGCATCCACACAAGATTGGCTTGACCGTTTTCCTGCTCGCCCTTTTTGCCATACCGTTCATACTGGAATGGCAAAACCTAAACCAGCACGATACAAGTACATTCATGGCCGGTGGTGCAGTTGTTGGCCGGCCGGCAGTGCACACTTCTCGCGATAGTAGCTCAGCCACCAATAATAGTGGTGCCATGGCGGCGGTGGCTGGCAAAACACTTATCGGCGCACTCGCTGAGCAGTGACGTGTCATGACAACCGGTGAAATAGTTAACTTACATCACCGAAGCGGCCCTCTATACTTAAAGTTATGGCTACTACTGTTAAACTACCGCAGACAAGGGCACTTGGAGGATATGCGTTACGGCGCACCCAGTTCAACGAATGGTTTGGTACGCGACGCAAACAGACTGGCACCTCAACCAAAAGCCAATCTGATCCACACAAAGATAAGGATGATGGTTCGACCAATGGCAAAGATGCACGTAGGTTACGCTCAGTTGTTCGTGAGTCACACACTATCCTAATAAAGGCGCGAGCAGTCTTTCCGTTCCAGCTCTTTCCTGACTATTTAAACATTGATCGCCATAAGCTTACGATCATTCACCGACAATTTTGGGGAATCGAACAGACTGTAAGTGTGCCAATTGAAAATATCAAAAATGTTGAGGCTGATTTTGGGCCATTTTTTGGCTCGATTACCGTCACTTCAGATTTATTTATAAATAATACCCAGACAGTTCATTTTCTGTGGCGTCACGAGGCTAAGAATATTCAGAAGTTACTCCAAGGAGCAATTGTCGCCCAGCGGGAAGGTATTGATTTGAGTAAGATTGAAATAAAACAATTACGAAAGATGCTGGTCGACCTTGGCTCAGGTCACACCAAATCGATGCGACGTTAGTTGTCGATCACAAATCGCCATAAACGGTGCGTGTCCTTGGTAATGCCGATTCGTGCGGTGGCGTGCACTCTCGGCTGACTTCCGACGGGTGGTAAGAGTAAAAACTCACCTTGGTTCAGGGCTTTGCCGTTATCTCTACGAGTAACGAGGAGTGCCTGACAGATTTTTGCTGGGCCATCAGTAAGTTTGTTGTCGGGCTGATAGTTGCGGCGTTGTCGTATGATATCCACGCCCTCATCAGGGGCTAAGGCGCGAATTAACACGGCGTCTCCTGTGCCGGTCAATCCAGTGACAATATTCATGCAGTGATGCATGCCGTATGTAAAGTAGACGTAGATATGGCCGGCTGGCCCAAACATGACTTGTGTGCGCGGTGTCTGGCCACGATAGCTGTGGCTGGCCGCATCATGCTCGTTGTAGGCTTCGGTTTCGACAATCACTCCACCCACTAACTGAGTGCCTTCCCGCCTATATAGGCGCCAGCCAATAAGCTTCGGAGCTGCTTGGACCGAGCCATCCTCTAAAAAAGACAAATCTACTGCATTACCCATAAGTCCATAGTAGCAGCACGATAAACTCAACAACAGACACGACAAGCTTGGGGGTATATCATGGTAAGGCGCACTTACGTATCACACTGATAGTTAAGGAGGGATAGATGTTAGAAACCGCACATGCGTTTATTGATCGTGCAGCCGAAAAACTGAACATACCAACGGATGTCGTAGCCCAGCTAAAGCAGCCAAATCACGAACATGTATTTGAGGTGCAGCTCGACAACGGTAAATCCTTTAAAGCTTTCCGAGTACAGCACAACAATAAGCTTGGGCCGTACAAGGGCGGTATTCGCTATCACCAAAACGTTACTCTCGAGGAAGTCCAAACGCTGGCGACACTTATGAGCCTGAAGACTGCTGCCGTAGGCTTGCCACTTGGCGGCGGCAAAGGTGGCATCACCGTGAACCCACGTGAATTGAGTGCTACTGAGCTGGAGGAGCTGAGCCGAAAATACGCTCGTCATCTAACGCCTCACATTGGTCCAGATAAAGACGTGCCAGCTCCTGACGTGAACACGAACGGACAGATTATTGACTGGATGGTAGAGGAGTACGAGAGCATTACGGGTGAGTCAAACAAGGCGAGCTTCACCGGCAAAAGTATTGCAAAGGGTGGTAGTCTGGGTCGTGACGCAGCCACTGGTCGTGGCGGCGTGTTAGCGCTCGCAGAGCTGCTGAGCTTAGAGGACAACCTGGAGAAGCCCCTCACCTACGCGGTCCAGGGGTTCGGGAATGTTGGCTCATTCTTTGCAAGCACAGCTCAGAACATGTATCCACAGTGGAAATTGGTTGCAGCAAGTGACTCCGAGGTTGCCGTCCACAATGCCGAAGGACTGGATGCGAAAGCACTCCAAAAGTTCAAAGAAGATGGTGGTAGGTTCAAGAACTACGAATCTGACACCGAGAAGATTACTAACGACGCACTATTGGCGCTTGATGTTGATGTGTTGATTCTGGCCGGCCTGGAGGATAGCGTTACCGACAAAAACGTCAGCACGGTCCGGGCAAAGCACGTCGTAGAACTAGCCAACGGCCCCATAACCGACAAGGCACTCGATGCCTTTGCCGATGCCGGCGTAACGGTACTGCCCGACGTGATCGCCAATGCAGGTGGCGTCATTGTCAGCTATCTAGAGTGGTGCCAAAACGTCGCTGGTGAACACTGGACGGTCGAGAAGGTGAATGACGAGCTTGCTAAATACATGAAGCCAGCAGTAAAAAGCACCTACGAAGCAGCCAAGGAGCATGGTACCGATCTAAAGAGTGCTGCCTTCATCATTGCTCTTAAACGATTGACTGCATAGGGGTCGATTAGTCCAGTAGTCAAAGAAAAAAGCCCTCAATCCAGAGGGCTTTTCCAGACAGGTGCAATTTTTATGCGACTTGGTACCCCGCACAGGAATCGAACCTGCAACCTTCAGTACCGGAAACTGACGCTCTATCCAATTGAGCTAACGGGGCGTAACTATCGTAATTATACCAGGACATCATTGGGGAGGTGGGGATGTCACAATTGTTACTGTGGCTGGTGCGTATATAGGTTATATTGCACACTATTGTAGATGAGGGTCCTAGGGTATGGCAAAAACATTAGTCGGCGGCATGCGCCAGGTGAGCATCGGTCCTAATATCATGAACACTGCAGCTCATGCGGGGGTGGTAGTAGATCGTCGCCGGGAGATAGGCACCGGCTCAAAATACATGAAAGGCCTTGGCGAGTGGGTGCTTCAACGAGAGGTATATTCGTCGCCTCAGCAGGAGCCTGCCGCGGAACAGGGCCCGATAGAGGAGTCCGAGGAAGTATTGCACGGTGTTGACGCAGTGGTTGGCAAAGTTATGACTGAATTGGTTGAGCTTGATCTAGACGCCGAGATGGCTGAGGAGTCAGTCCCCGTTTAGCGGCTTCGGTCGTTGTCGGTACCAAACTTTGCAATTTTTTTGCCAAGCTTCTTAGTTAAGGAAGTTAGCTGTTTAGTCTGACGAGCGAATTCACGGTCAAGCTCTTTAAGACGCACAAGTAATAAGGAAGACTCAGATTCTGAGGCTGTTGCAGCCCGCCGTTTCCGGCTTGGATGTGGCTTGGGCTGCGGGGTCGAAGGAGTAAGTGCCTGCGCCATGGGAATGCCTTTTGCAGCGATATAGTTGCTACGGAGCTTTTACCCGGGTCGTATCTGTTATACAACCTAATTTGGACTATATACCTTTAGCCAGAAATGTAAAGCAATATTTTGCTAATTTTTCCGCTCTCAGCAGGCTGTTAGATAGTTAATAGTGCTGTCGCTTCGTTTTCTGTAATCTTAAATACATTAGTAAAGATAAGGAGGGAAGTATGGGAATTATCGTAATGCTCATTCTTGGTGGACTCATTGGCTGGGCGGCGTCTAGCATGATGGGCCGACAGGAAGGGGCCATCATGAGTGTCATCATAGGTATTATCGGCTCCTTTATCGGCAGCTTGCTGTCAGAGCTATTCACCGGTGCGGATCGCTCGTTCTTGGCACTGAGCTGGATGGGTCTGCTGTGGTCCTTTATCGGCGCAGTAGTACTTCTGGCTATCGTGAACGCTTTTACGCGTCCCCACCACGCGTAGTAAGGGGTCATGAAAAGTACTGCCCCCGCCAGGGACAGTGTGTCCAGAGTGGCGTTGTGGAGTAGGATAATCAGTACATACTGGCGTAGCACCACTACTTACCGCGACGAGAAAAACAAGAGTCTCTCGAAGGAGAGACTCTTGTTTTGGTACGGCTTAATTAACGTGGTTGGAAGCGGTATAATTAATGCAGATAATAATGATTACTATATTTTTATTTCTAAGTCTGTCCGCCGTTGTGGCCGGCGGAGTAATATCGGCTTTTACTGCACGTAAGCATACTCGCCAGAGCGCCTGGTTGAGC
>DATMTN010000007.1:0-18349 GCA_035564115.1 Candidatus Microsaccharimonas sp.
ACCTGCATAATTGGTCGATAGCAGCTGGAACAAACCCATTAACGGAGAATATCCACATATGGCTCTAACAAAAGACAAGAAGAATGAAGTAGTCAGCGAAGTCGCTGAACTGCTTGGTGCTTCTAAGATGACTGTTGTCGCCAAATACCAGGGCACAACAGTGAAAGCAATGCAGACGCTTCGCCGCGAGTCACGCAACAACGGTACCAAAGTTAAAGTCGTTAAGAACCGCTTGGTTAAACAAGCTATTCTGGCCAACGATACTTTGAAAGATGTTGATGCCAGTAACCTCGAGGGTATGTTGCTGTACGCTTTCAACGCTGAGGACGAAGTTGCTCCAGCCCAAGTGCTAGCTGCTTTCGCCAAAGCAAATCCAACGATTGAGTTCGTTGGTGCTATCAGTGCCGAAGGTAAGTTTTTAACTGCCGACGAAGTGAAGGCTCTGGCAACCCTGCCAAGCAAGAACGAACTGATTGCTCAGGTTGTAGCAACCCTGCTATCACCGGTACACGATGTTACTAACGCCCTTAGTGGCAACCTGCACGCCCTGCTCGACGGTGTCGAAGCCAAGGCTGCAGCGTAAGAAAGGAATTACTCACATGGCTGACGTAAAGAAACTTGCAGAAGAGCTAACCAAGCTAACTGTACTCGAAGTAAACGAACTTAAGACCGTCCTGAAGGACGAATATGGCATTGAGCCAGCTGCTGCAGCTGTTGCAGTTGCCGCTGGTCCTGCTGCTGACGCTGGTGCCGCTGGTGCTGACGAAAAAGCTGAGTACGACATCGTCCTGAAGGACGCTGGTGCTCAGAAGGTTGCAGTCATCAAGGCTGTTAAGGATATCACTGGTCTGGGTCTCGGTGAGGCTAAGGCTCTGGTTGATGGTGCTCCAAAGACCATCGCCGAGGGTGTTAAGAAGGAAGACGCTGAAGCACACAAAAAGGCTCTTGAAGAAGCCGGTGCTACTGTCGAACTTGCTTAATAAAAGCAGCTCTATTACGGACGTGTCGCTCACACCGAGCGGCACGTTTGTTTTTGAGACCGAAAGGTTAATTATCCACAGATTAACTTCAGTTTTATAAACTATTTTGACTTGCGTATACCCGTATGGTATGGTTAGGGTGAAACCTAGGTCTACCTTAGGCGAGAGACGAGAAAACAGAGGAAAATACAGTGGCAGACATAGCAGACAAACAGATCAAACGCCTGCGAGCTCTTATTCAAGAGGCAGAAACAAACCTGGCAGCAGCTAATGAGTTGCTGTTGAGCCTAGTAGGCGAAGATGACGCAGCCACTGCAACCGTACGAAACGAACCTCTCGGCAAGGTCATAGAGGGTGTGTTCGATGGTCAGAGCATGGTCGGGTCTGATGGCAAGAACTACCCAGTGCCTGCTAACTACGCAAGCAAATCCAAGCTTGTTCAGGGTGATATCCTAAAACTTACTATCGCTGAAGACGGCGCATTCTTGTACAAGCAAATCGGTCCAATCCCCCGTAAGCAAGTTGTGGGTACATTGAAGCTCGAGAACGGTCATTACTTCGTAGATGTGAATGGCAAGCAGCTGCGTGTGCTTCTGGCTAGCGTGACGTACTTCAAGGCTAAGCCTGGTGATCAAGTAAGTGTCAATGTTCCCGAAGACGACGCTGCAGCTGAATGGGCTGCGCTTGAAGCGGCTTTGTAGGAGCAGTATCGTTATAGATAACACAATGACCGCTCGGCGGTCATTTTTGTATACTGGGCATAACTAGAAGAGGCAAGCAATGGCAAAACTTTACTTCCGATACAGTGCAATGAACAGCGGCAAGACCACCGCCCTTATCCAGGCCGCCCATAACTATGAAGAGCGCGGTATGAAAGTGGCCATCCTCAAGCCGGCAGTAGATAGTAAGGGCGACGATAGAATCGTTTCTAGGCTTGGCGTCGAACGTGCGGCGGACGCAACCCTGGCGACTGACGATAATGTGTCGCAAATCCTGGAAGGAATTGGAGCTGTTGACTGTATTTTGATAGATGAGGCCCAATTCCTCAGTCCCCTGCAGGTTACAGAGCTTTTCTGGTATGCCGTGGATCACAATACACCAGTTATTGCGTACGGACTTCGCACGGACTTCAAAACAAATGGTTTTCCTGGTGCAACGCGGTTATTGGAGCTGGCCCACGAGATTAGCGAGCTCAAAACCATTTGTCGTTGCGGTAAGAAGGCCATACTAAACGCTCGTCGTGTGAACGGACAGTATGTACTAGAAGGTGAGCAAGTGGAGATAGACGACAAAGCCCATGTTGAATATGAGGCACTGTGCGCAGAAGATTATAAACAACTAGTTCTGCTACCACGACAGGCATAATTTACAGCAGACGTACCTAGCTACCCCGCGTATAATAGTACTGAATGGGGCAGGCTTTATATAGAAAGTACCGTTCAAGGTCTCTCGACGAGATCGTTGGGCAGGAGCACATCACCGAAACACTTGCGAAAGCGCTCAAGAGTGGTCGGCTTAGCCATGCCTATCTTTTTACCGGTCCCCGAGGAGTTGGTAAAACATCTATCGCGCGTATTCTAGCGCACGAAATAAACGGTCTACCATACGATGAACAGCAAACGCCCATCGACATTATTGAGATAGACGCGGCCAGCAACCGTCGAATTGACGAAATCCGTGAGCTACGCGACAAGATTCACGTCGCACCGGCCGCCGCCAAGTATAAGGTGTATATCATCGATGAAGTCCACATGCTGACTCGTGAGGCCTTCAACGCCCTGCTGAAGACACTCGAGGAGCCACCCGAGCATGCCATCTTTATCCTGGCCACCACCGAAGCCCATAAACTGCCTGAAACCATTGTTAGTCGCACCCAACGCTATGTATTCCGACCCATTGAGCCGGGAAAGGCTGTTGCACACCTACGACACATTGCTGACACCGAAAAGATAGCGGTGAGTGATGAAGCGTTAGAACTCATAGCGGAGCATGGAAACGGGAGCTTTCGGGACAGCATTAGCCTCCTGGATCAACTTGCCGGTAGCGGCAAGAAGATTGATGTGTCCACGGTGCAACGCTCGCTCGGCATTGCGCCGGCTGAGGCGGTGCACAACCTGCTAGATGCCATTAGAAGCGGCGATTCTCGCGCTACTTATCAACAGCTCACTACCCTCATAGAACAGGGAAATCAGGCGGCGACTATTGCCAAGCAACTCGCTCAACAGCTACGGGTGGCGCTGCGTGAGTCAAGCGATGCCAGCACTCAAGACGTCCAGCTCCTGAACAGTCTGCTTGAAGTACCTCTTTCGCATGACCAAGAAGCAGCCCTAGAAGTGGCGCTGCTCGCGTATGGGGCTGTTTCACAGATTCCTCAAGTAGCGCCCAGCCTATATGTACAGCCACCCATTGTTGCCAAGCCAGAGACAGTGGCTGCTCCAGCACCCGTCAAACCGACCCACGAGGCCAAAAAAGCCACTACGACCGCAGTGCTCCACGAATCGACAGATGAAGCCGTAGCCGCGCCTGCAGCCCAGCTTGCGACGGATAAGAAAGTTGATGTTGAAGCCTGGCAAGCTCTCTTAGATAGCCTGAAGAAGAAACACAACACACTCTACGGTATCGTTCGCATGGCTCAACCCGACTTCTCGCAGCCCGGTGTTCTACAGCTGGCTTTTAGTTTTGCGTTTCATCAGAAACGGGCCAATGAAGCCAAGAATCGTCAGCTTATCAGTGACTATCTTGCAGCAGCCACAGGGGCTGCATTTGAGATCATCTGTACATATGACCCAGAGGCATCTGCCGGTAAACTGCCTGAACGCGCTCCAGAGGCTATCGCTACGCCGGCAACAGCCGAAAATGGCTCACTCTCAGCCATAAGCAATATCTTCGGTGGCGTAGAGATGGTAGAGTGATAGACAGATAAGGAAAACCGGATGGAGCCAGGCGGCACAGGCAAAAAAGCAGTACCCCAAAATACCGACGCAGAAGCATCTCTGCTCGGTGCAATTTTGATTGATAGCGATGCTATCGTTAAGATTGCCGATCATATTGCCCCGACCGACTTCTACGATGCCCGACACCAGCGTATTTACGAGGCTGTTACCAAGCTTTACGAAAAACGTAGTCCGATAGATGTGCTGACATTGGCAGATCAACTCAAAGGGGCAGGGGCGCTCGACATGGTCGGGGGTGCCGCGTACCTGACAGAACTAACCAACTACGTACCAACCGCTGCGCACGCTGAGCAATATGCAGATATCGTGGCCCAGAAAGCCCTGCGCCGCCGTCTTATCAGTGCATCCCATGAGATGGCCGAATTAGGCTACGATGAGTCGAAGTCGCTCAATGAGCTGGTAGAAGAAGCCGAAACACGATTATTTGAGGTGAGCCAACAGCATATCAAGCAGGATGTTATTAGCATCGAAGCCATCCTGGCCGAGAGCTTCGAGCGTTTAGATGATCTGCACAAGGACAAGAAGAAGCTACGGGGTATTCCTACTGGTTACCGCGATCTGGACAATATGCTGGCTGGGCTGCAGCGCAGTGACCTTTTCATTCTGGCGGCTCGACCAGCCATGGGTAAAACGGCATTCGTCCTGAACTTAGCGCATAAGGTAGCCGTCAAAGCCAAAGAGCCGGTGCTCGTCTTCAGCCTGGAAATGGGCAAGGAACAACTTGTAGACCGTCTGCTTGCCATGGAATCTGGGGTTGACGCTTGGGCTCTTCGCACCGGTAACCTGACTGACTCGGACTTCGAAAAGATTGGTGAAGCAATGGGTACCCTCAGTGAAGCCCAGATATACATCGACGATACACCTGGTATTACCGTGCAGGACCTGCGCACCAAAGCTCGTCGGGAAGCCCATCAGCGACCGTTGGGGCTGATTATCGTCGACTACTTGCAGCTGATGAGCGGCGGTAGTAAGTTCGCCAGTTCCGCCAACCGCGTACAGGAAATATCCGAAATTTCTCGTGGTCTGAAGATTATTGCTAAAGAGCTGAATGTACCGCTCATCGCCCTGAGCCAGCTAAGTCGTAGTGTGGAAAGCCGAGTCCCGCCAATTCCGCAACTGTCTGACCTCCGTGAGTCCGGTTCCATTGAACAGGACGCCGACATCGTGGCCTTCCTGTACCGTGAGGACTACTATAATCCTGAATCAGAGCGCAAGAACATCATGGATGTACTCATCAAGAAGCACCGTAACGGTCCGGTTGGCGGTGTCGAACTCTACTTTGACCGTGATAAACAACGTATTAGTTCCCTTGATACGCGTCAGAGTGACCCGTTTAATAACTAGCCACCGTCCGGTATACTAGTATCCAATGAAACTTATGTTTAAAAGATTGCGGCAATACGTTCGCGCGCATTGGCGTTTGCTCGTGGGAATCATTGTAGGCACGCTCGCGGTCTGTGGCCTGATGTTGTTTCAACTAGGCTCGATAACGGGCGGTCTGAGCTCATCTGAAGTAAGGCAGGCGACATTTTCCAGCTCTTGGCGGCATATCGCCGACAATCCCCTCAATGCTCCCCTGACTGTAGTCCAGTGGGTCATACTTACGCTTATCCCACACCACGGCAACACGGTGACTCGCGCAGCAAGCCCAATTTTCGGAGTGTTAGCACTGGCGGCGTTCGCCTACATTCTACGGCGTTGGTACGGTGTCCGTAGCGCTGTCTATGGATCGGTCATCTTTGGACTCTGTAGCTGGTTTTTCCATGCGAGCCGCTACGCAGGACCAGATGTCTTGTATATGTGGGCAATCCCTACGCTTCTTGCGATTTTGATCGCATGGGATCGACACCACGAGCAAAAGAAGGTAGCTTACCTGGCGCTGGCCGGACTGGCGGTGCTGTCGTATATACCGGGTATGATCTGGTTCGTGCTAGCAATCTTCGTTCTGCAACCACATATTTTGCTCGATAGCTGGCAAGCCGCAAAAACAGTAGTGGCACGACTTGCCTTACTCCTCCTGCCACTGGTACTGCTCCTGCCACTT
Source organism: Candidatus Microsaccharimonas sp. (assembly GCA_035564115.1). Taxonomy (GTDB): domain Bacteria; phylum Patescibacteriota; class Saccharimonadia; order Saccharimonadales; family UBA4665; genus JACMPA01. Next base: position 5,979 of record DATMTN010000007.1, read on the forward strand.
ATAGTTGCCTTTGTTGGCAGCTCCTCACTACTCAGGACCTGGATTGGGCTACCTGCCCATTTTGGTTCCGCCGAGAGCGTCGGTCGTGGCCTGCTGCATAGTGTGAGTTTCTTTGTCTACAAAGGACCCGCTACCCCTGAACTTTGGCTAGTTCGAGCGCCTATTTTGAACTTCTTCGCCACAGTACTCGCCGTACTGGGTGCATTGTTCTATGCCAAACATATGCAAGCCCCACGAACACGTTTGCTGGCTACTTTCTTTGTGATCGGTGCCTTGTTATTCGCGCTCAGTGGCCCGGTCACGATAAGCATTCTCGTGCCTTTGATGTACTTACTCGTGGCCGCCGGCTTCGGCTACCTTCTGCACGAATGGCTGCAGGTATTCCCTCGTAATCCCTTGGCCCGAGCAGTTGGTTTCAGCCTGTTGGGCATTGCGGTGGTGCTCGCCTGCGCCTACGAGTTCAAGTCATACTACATTGCCTGGCCACATAACCCGGCCACCGAGGCAGCATTTCACAACCACCACTAGAGTTGGTACAATATAACCGAAGAAAGAGGAGTTCCTAACTATGAGTCGTTTTGACCAAGCCAAGATGTTATTGCAGGTAAAGAAAATCCAAAAGGAACTGCAAAAGCAGATCATTACAGTCGAAGAAGGTGACGGGGCCGTCAAGGTCGAAATCACTGGTGAGCAGAAGATCAAGAAAATTCATATCGATCCGGAGTATGTTGACCTGGATGATATTGGTCAATTGGAGCGCTGGATCGAAGATGCGGTGAAAGAAGCTATTGCTGAAAGCCAGCGTATTGCCGCCGAAAAGATGCAGCCGATGATGGGTGCCCTCGGTAACCTTGGACTCTAAGGGTCTCTAGAGTCACGCATGCAGATACTGCCGTCCGCCCTGAGTGATCTTATAGAAGCGCTGGGCTCCTTGCCGGGCGTTGGACCGCGTACTGCTGAACGATACGCCTACTACCTGGTACGCCAGCCAGCGCACAAGAGCCAGAAGCTCGCTGATGCGCTGCTAGGATTGCACGAAGCAATCAAATACTGTCCGAAGACGTTTGCGCTTATTGATAGTACCGCCGATCTATCGCCACTCTACACCGATCCAAGACGGGACAAGCAAACCGTGGCTGTCGTCGCAGAGCCATTTGATATCATCGCGCTCGAGAAAACCAATCAGTTCCACGGCACCTATCATGTACTCGGGGGGTTGGTATCACCAATTGATGGCATTGGGCCTGAGCAGTTACATGTGCGCGAGCTTATTAACCGAGTCGATGAAGACGACGTCAGTGAAGTTATCCTGGCTACCAATGCCAGTGTCGAAGGCGAATCAACCGCTCTCTACATCCAACAACAGCTCGGTGATCGGGAGGTCACAGTGACTCGTTTAGCGCGTGGATTACCGATTGGTGTTGACCTGGAATACGCGGATCAGATTACGCTGGGACGCGCGTTAGAAGGCCGGCAGGCCTTATGAGTATCACCTATTGTGTAGAGTGCGGTGGACTGTTGAAAGCGCAAGACGACACCGTCTACCAGTGCGTAAACGGCCATCTGTTCTACAACAATCCTAGCGCGGCCGTAGCAGTCATCTTGCTAAACGACGCCGGAGAGGTGCTTTTTGCGAAACGTGCCCGTGAACCTGCTAAAGGTAAATACGACCTCCCCGGAGGCTTTGTGGATTATGGTGAGACAGTCTATGAAGCCGTTAAACGTGAAATGCGTGAAGAAACTAGCCTCGTTGTCGGCGAGCTGGTACTTGTGGGCTCGGCCGCAAATATATACCTGGAGAATGTCAGCACGGCCGATACTATCGTGTTGGCCAAAGTCTGGCATGGTCAGCTCAACCCGCAAGATGATGTTGCCGCCCTAGAGTGGAAGCCATTGCATTTCATGCTTTCAGATGAGTTTGCGTGGCGGAGTCAGTATGCACCGGAATTTGAAAAGATTAAAAAAGCAGTGGAGCAAACCTAAATGGAACACGAAGAACCACAAAAAATTGCCCGAATCATCGAGCAAGCTCAGCGCATCATGGTTATGCAGGCTGACAACCCGGATGGTGACAGCTTGGCAAGTGCCTTGGCAATGGAGCAAATTCTGGGTGACCTTGGCAAGGATGTCTACCTGTACTGTGCCATCGACATGCCTGCGCACCTAAAGCACATGCCGGGCTGGGACCGTGTTAACCGTGACCTCCCGAGTCAATTTGACGCCAGCATTATCGTCGACACCAGTGCTGATAGTTTATTTGAGCTGCTCAATAAATCTGGCCAAAAAGGCTGGGTGACTGCCAAGCCGTCAATCATTATCGATCACCACGCCGGCGAAAGCACTATGGACTGGGTGTCGGTACGCTGTTTTGTGCCGGCCGTTGCCACCGGTGAGGTTATGTATGAGCTTGCCCAGCGGCTGGATTGGCCGCTTGCGCATACCACGTGTGAGTTTCTGGCCAGCTCTATCCTCTCCGACAGCCTCGGCCTGACGACCGATGCTACTACGGCACGCTCCATCCACATTGTCGCCGAATTAGTTGAACGTGGTGTAAGCATCGCTGAACTCGAAAATCGTCGCCGCGAAACCTTCCGCAAAGCACCACGTATCCTCAGTTACAAAGCTGACCTCCTCAAACGCATTCAGTATTCGGTCGATGGCCGCGTGGCAACTGTCGACATCCCCTGGGAAGAGATCGAAGCCTACAGCCAGGAGTACAACCCATCTGTTTTGGTTCTAGACGAGATGCGTCTGGTTGAAGGCGTCGATATTGCCGTTGCCTTCAAAATCTACAAGGATAACCGCTACACCGCCAAGATTCGCGCCAACTACGGTAGTCCGATTGGCAAAGCCCTCGCTGAGCACTTTGGCGGCGGCGGCCACCCCTACGCCAGCGGTTTCAAAGTCCAAGATGGGCGGCCATTTAACGAGATAAAATCGGAATGTATTGCCTACGCCCAAGAACTACTGGATAATTTAGGCAAGGACTCCTCTGATGAAACTCTACAACACACTTACTCGATCTAACGAAACACTCACCCCGCTCGAGAGTGGGCAGGTGACTATCTATACATGCGGCCCAACGGTGTACGACTATGCCCACATTGGCCACTGGTTCACCTACGTTCGTTGGGACATGCTGATACGCGTTCTAAAGGCCAGTGGCCTGAACCCAAAATGGGTCATGAACATTACCGATGTTGGTCATTTGGTAAGTGATGCCGATGATGGTGAGGATAAGCTCGAAAAGGGCGCTCGCCGAGAGGGTAAGACTGCCTGGGAAGTGGCCGAATTCTATACGAAGGATTTCCTAGAGGGCATGCAGCTCCTCCGCATTACCCAGCCAGATCTTTTGACTAAGGCAACCGAACATATTGCGGAGCAAATTGAACTCATCCAGACACTCGAGCGCAAGGGATATGCCTATGTGATTGACGACGGCGTTTACTACGATACCAGCAAGTTCGAGGGCTATGCTACTTTTGCTCGGCTTGATCTTGATGATCTGCAGGCCGGGGCTCGGGTTGAATATAACAAACAGAAGCGAAATGCTAGTGACTTTGCACTCTGGAAGTTCAGCCCGGCTGATCACCAGCGGGACATGGAGTGGGACAGCCCGTGGGGCAAGGGTTTCCCGGGCTGGCATATTGAGTGTTCAGCAATGGCTATGAAATACCTCGGTGAGACCATAGATATTCATGCCGGTGGCATCGACCATATTCCAGTGCATCACACCAATGAAATCGCTCAATCAGAGGCCGCCACTGGTAAACGCTTCGCCAATGTCTGGCTGCATAGCAATCACGTAATGGTTGAAGGTGAGAAAATATCGAAATCACTTGGTAACGGCGTACGGATCCAGGAATTAATTGAAAAGGGTGTTTCGCCCGAGGCCGTTCGCTTGCATATTCTAGAGAGTAATTATAAGAGCCAGAGCAAGTTCAGTATGGAAGGGCTGGAGTCTGCGACGAACCGTCTGCAGGGCTACCGAGCCATGGCGGCGCGTGCCTGGCAACCAATCCAAACAGGCGGCATAGGCCCAGAGCAGTTTGAAGCGGCCCAGACAGCCATCTTAGAAGCCCTGCAGGACGATTTGAACACCCCGCAGGCCCTTGCGGAGCTCAGCGCACTAGAAGCGGCTATTGACGCCGGTGGTATTAACGCCGCCAGTCAAGAGGCCTTCAGCAGCTTCTTAGCGTGGCTCGAGGCGACCCTAGGTGTCCAGTTGGTGGTAGATGACCTAAACCATGCCCAAAAAGCACTCTTAGCTGAGCGTCAAGCGGCGCGAACAACCCAGGACTGGACTAAGTCCGATGAAGTCCGTGATGCACTCACCGCTGAGGGGATCGGCGTTCGTGATACTGCTGACGGCGCTATCTGGTACTGGCTGTAGTCCGGCTTATTTAGCTGGCGCGATAACTTTTTCGAGTTCGGCTTCACTCAGAAGCTTATGTTCCTCGAGCCAGTAGAGGGCAAGTATTCGAATACAACCCATGACTGGAATGGCAACCAGACCACCGAGTAGACCATTGAAGCTGACACCGACTACGACCGAGACGAAAACGAGTAGCGGTGAGAGATTGGTCGAGTTAGCCTGAATGCGTGGCTGAATGGCATAGTTCTCGATCTGTTGGTACAGAATGTAGTAGGCCAAGATGATAATGGCGGCTGTCGGTGAATGGAAGAGCGCAACGGTCGTGACGATAATGGCCCCGATGGTATGTCCCACCATGGGTATCAGGCCACATATGAAGATAATGACAATCAGGGCCACGGGATAGTTAATGCCGAGGATAAACAGGGCGGGTGAGATAAGCAAAGCTGCCAGAGCCGCGAGGGTCACCTGTCCGTTGACGTAGCCTTTGATCACGCGGTACATGTCCGCCAAGATCTGCTCGTAGTCCTCATGCAAATCCTTCCGGATCAAACGTTTCGAAAACCCTATCCAGTACGGTCCCTCGACTAACATCATAAACGTCATAGCCAGAATAGTAAGCATCGCAAAGATGCTGCTACCCACATGGGTGGCAGACTTCAGGGCAGTACCGCTGACATTCTTCAAGCGATCAGAAAGCTGGCTCGAAAACTTATTCACCTCATCTTGTAAATGGTAGCGTTGCACGAACTTCCCGATGCCACTGTTACCGCTGCGGGCACTCTGAACCAGCTTCGGCGCGTTATTGATGAATGTCTGGGTCTGGCGCACCAGTGGCGGCACGAGGCTCGACAGAAAGGCGCCGAGTAGAATAATGACAATCAAGAATGATATAGAGGTAGCGAGGGCGCGATTACCCTTCTTCTTGCCAGGAATGTGATCGGCAATCCAGTGCACCGGCGAGTTTAGTGCCAGGGCCAAAAAGACAGCGATAAAGATAAGGACTAGGGCGTGAGCCGCTTTGTGCACGGCAGCTAGGAGCGTAACCGTACCGATGATAAGCACCAGGACTCGAATAAAAGTTGGCGTAGTGACGGTGAGAGCGATTTCTTCTTTGGTTTTGTTTCGAGAGGATAGGCTAAACATGACTAGTATTATGGCAGGTTAGCGAAAGAAGGCAACTAGTGTTTGGCCGTCTGAGCCTGAGCAGCGATAGCGTGCTGATAGATTTTGAGCCACTCCTGGCCAATGAGCGTGACATCATACTGTTTAATCGCAGCCTGTTGGCTGGCATGAATCGTTGCTCGCAGCTGGGAATTATTGATCAACTCCTCGAGGTAGGTCGTGAATGCTGGGGTATCAGTTGGGTCAAAAAGCGTCTCGGGCCACGCACCAAGCACGCTCGCGTAGCCGGGGTTATTGCCGCCCACTACTACTCCCGCGCCAGCGGCCATTGGTTCAAGTAGGCTGATGCCGAAGCTCTCCCCAGAAATCGATGGGAAAATAGCGATATCAGCCTGGGCCAAGTAGCTCGGTTTAGCTGCTTCGCTAATGAAGCCGTCCATACTAATGATGTCCTGTAAGTGGTGTGTCTCGATAAGTCGTGCCAGCACATCGAGTTGCTCTCCGCGCCCCCCCAGGTGGACCTGTATCTTGGACTTGGTAGCCGTAGATAGGCCGGCAATGGCCTGAACAAGCTGCAGGGCACCTTTACGAGCCACGAGGCGGCCCAAAAAGACTACCTGTAAGCGATCACTGCGTTGTGCCGGCTTGGTAGTTTGGAAAGCAGCGACATTCACAGGGTGCGGTAAGGTGCCGGTAGGGAGGTGCATGCTCCAGGTCGCAAACGCGGCTGCAGCGGATGTGCCCGCATATAGCGCATTGAACCGTCGTAAGCTGGAGCGCAACCACAGCCCGAGCAGACGAGTGCCATACCGAGCGACAAAGCCGTAGGGCAGCACATGGAAGGTTCCGACTACACCAACTATTGGCGAGGCGGCCTTGATGGCTTTTGCCCCCATGAACGGACTATAGGGAACGTGGACGTGGAGGATGTCTGGCTGGATTTCATCAAGCAGCGTTTTGAGCTTAGCTTGTGAAGTCGGGAGGGGAATAGTCAGGCGGTTACCGTTGAACTTAACAGGGATGTTTCGGGCGGCAACGTGGACATTGGGTATGTCCGTGCGCTTGGTTTCACCAACAATGTAATGAACTTCGTGTCCCTGCTTGGTGAGCCAATTATTGAGCGTTAGGATGCACTGTTGGACGCCATCGGGCTTGTCGAGCCCGTCATCGAATACGACGGCGATCTTCATTTTTTACGGTGATCTTTGATTGCCTGTTCGTAGAGAGCTTCGTACTTATCCACGACGTGCTTGTAATCGAACTGCTTTACGTGTTCCTTTGACCACTCAGACCAGAATTTACGCAGTCCTGGGTCCTGGAGGTGGAGGGTAAGGCGGCGAGCAAAATCAACTTCATCGTAGGGGTTAACGAGGCCGAGTGCACCGCGACCGGTCAGCACACTGGCGTAGCCCGGGTTAGCGCCGGCTACCACGGGTGCACCGCAGGCTAACGCTTCGATGAGTACGATACCAAACGCTTCGCCATAAATAGCCGGTGCGCAGAAGACATCCACCGATTGCATGAGCTTAATTTTTTCCTCATCACTGATAAAACCACGGAATTCAATGTTTTGAATTCCTAGTTCCGTTGCTAGCAGTTCGAGTTTCTTGCGGTCAGGGCCATCCCCGCCGATTATCAAATGGGCATCGGGGACTTGACGCTCTACCAGGGCAAAAGCACGAATCAGGTATTTGACCCCTTTACGCTTCTCGAGACGACCGACGTAGAAAATTGTCGGTGAAGCTAGCTTGGGATGGACTTTTGGCTTGTATTTCTTGAGATCGACACCGTTAGTCACGAAATGAATCTCTTGATTGGTTAGTTGCCGGATATACTCCGAAGATGGTTCAGACACGGTGGTCATAACGTCAATATATTTCAGAATCGACTTTGTGTAGGGTGTAATGACTCGTTCAATCGTCTTGCTCATAACCGTATCTGGCAGTTTGGCGTGGAAGGTCGCGACATTGACCGTGTTACTGCGCGAAAGAATCTGACGACTAATAATGGGAATCCAGGGTTCGTGAAAGTGGAGTATGTCGAACTTCTGCTCGGCGAGGACATCGTGAATCTTATCAGGATCACCGCTGGCCGACACCTGAATAACCGTGGCAGTCGGTGACTTCAAGTCGGTAGAACCACCCACAAATAGCACGCCTTCTGGAGCTTCGCCCACGTAACCCCGAGGCTGCGGTGTAATAACCAAAGCTTCATGTCCACGAGTAAGTAGCTCGGCCTGGATAGACAGAATATACTCACGGACACCACCGCCCTTGAATATGTCGTAGGGTAGGACAATACCTATCTTCATAATTTGTTACGTATGATTATACCAAACTCTACTTGGAAGAACGCCTGGTTAGTTCACGTATCAAAGATTTGGGGATAAATGCGGCTGATTCCTCTTCGGTGGCAATCACACTTGGAGCATGCCTATCGGCACCATTTCGTACTTCGTGGAAGTCGGTAAAAATGACTCGCATATGCTGCTCGACCATATGATGATTAAAGTATTGGTCAACATCTGCGCCGACATGCCAGACAGGTAAGTTTACTTGCTTCTGACAATTGTCGATTGTCAGCATTTCCCGGGTGGTGTACCAGTGTGTACGAACATCATTGGCATGCCAGAGGACGACCTCCATATCCATCATTCGCTTCGAAGTTTCAGCATCGACACCCGCGAATTTCTCCTTGGCATTGAAGGTTTTGGCGTAGACTTTGTGGAGCACCCAGGGGTCAAGTAGGGTATAGCGAACGATTGTAGGCATTGGTCGGTGCGTTAGTAGCCCTGTCGCAAAGGCAAACAAGCGGCGTTGTGCGGGCGTGTAGACGAAGTCATCGTAATGGGAGAAGCCGACGGCGCTCACCAGGAACTCGACCCGTTTGGTAAGTTCAGGGTAACGCTGTAGCATACGTGTCGCCACCAGGAAGCCATACGAGAGGCCAATAATAGTAAACTTACGGTTCTTGTACCGCCACTTCACAAAGCTGGCCATGTAGTCGGCCATGGCGTCCATATCAGGCACTTTGCCGATTTTGTACAGGCTCTCCATCCCGCCGAAGCCTGGTAAATCGGGCATTGTTACCGCCCCATAACGATTAAAGCTCTTGGCAAAGCCCCACCAACGCTCGAGGGTCGAGTGGTGACCATAAATAATGAGTATCTCACGCTGTGAACCACGTTTCTTTGCCGGCAGATGTAACATCCTGCCTTCCAGGCCGTTGATGTTCAGCGGCCCGATAAACTTAGCCGCAGCTTCAATATTGTCTTCCATGCAGGGACGCCCTAAATTACTTGCTTTGCTTCGGTACGACTGTACCGTAAATCCCGGTTTTGAACAAGCCGTCATAGGATATACTAGGAGAGATGCGTAAATTCATATTCGTGCTCGTACTCTGTGTGGTGGTCGTGGGGGCTGCCTATACCGTCCGTCAGCATGCCCATCCTGCCGCGACCAGTACTCACAGCAATACTCCTGTCATGGCCGCCAAAAACACAGATGGCTTCAATAAGCAGGCCTATTCAACGACCGACCCGACCAGTATCTGGGTGATTGCCAATAAACAGCACGCCTTACACCCTAAAGATTACGTGCCTAAAGACCTGGTAATCCCCGACGTGCCGCTACGTGTACCCGGCAATGAATCTATGCAGGTACGCCAAGTCACGGCCACCGCCATGGAAGAGATGTTTGCAGGGGCCAAAAAAGACGGCATCGAACTGATGCTCTCGAGCGGCTACCGTTCGTACACCTATCAGGTCAACCTGTACAACGGCTACGTGGCTGCTCAAGGACAAGCCACTGCCGACACCCAGAGCGCTCGTCCCGGCTACAGCGAGCACCAAACCGGTTTGGCAGCCGATGTCGAGCCCGTCAGCAAGAACTGTGAAGTCGAGTCATGCTTTGGCGATACGCCAGAGGGCAAATGGGTGGCCGCCAACGCCTACAAATACGGTTTTATTGTGCGCTACCCCACGGGCGATGAAGCAGTCACCGGCTATGAGCCAGAACCATGGCATATCCGCTATATCGGCACCACGCTTTCCAACGAGTTGCACCGCACCCACACCGCTACCTTAGAGCAGTTCTTTAGCGTCAAGGGTGGCACGGTTTATAACTGATTGAGCGAAACGAGTGGGATATTCAGACCGTCAGCGTTGAGTGTGGTTTGCATACGTTGCTGCTGGGCAGCTGGTGTAGTCTTGAGCTGTTGCGCATCGATTAGTGCCTGAGTAGCCTTAGCAAAAGGGTAGAGATGCAAGTTGTTGCGCGCATTAGTGTTATCAGCCGCAGCTTGGGCTGCGGTCCATTCGTAGTGCATGTAGATCGGCGAGTACTTGATCTGGCTAATCTCGAGTGTCTTGGCGTTAATCGTCATACCAGCTAGGCCATTAAATAGTGTTTCTGGTGGTTCCTGAGTGTTCAGGAAGTTACCTAACGAATACCACACGAGTGTCTTGATGCCGCTACTGCCCGTCAGCTGGGCCACGGGCTGCAACTCGTGCGAGCCATGACCCAGTATCAAGTTCACACCTTGGTCGGCCAGGAACTGTGCGTCATCTGTCTGTTGGGCATTCACGCCCGTACTATACTCGGTGCCCCAGCGCATACTGACAATGATAAACTTGGCACCGTTTTGCTTGGCCGCGGCAATCTGACTGGCGGCAAAATCCTTGCTAAAGACATTGACCCCGTAGTCATTCTGCACCGGCGCATCGGTGTTGATATAACCCGCATACGCCAGGAAGGCAAACTTTACGCCTTTGACCGTGAAGTAGTGCACCGTGTCATGCTCCTGCTGGCTGCGGTTCTCGCCAGCCACCGCCAGCATATTCGGTACAGTACTCCAGGCGTCAACAGAGTTGGTGATGTTGGCCTGAGTGAAGTCAAAACTATGGTTGGAGGCTGTATTGACGAGGTTGCAACCAAATTTACCCATGTCAGTTACAAAATCTGTAGGTGAGTTAAACTTGGGATAGCCAGTAATCCCGAGTGACTCACCACCATTCAGAATGGGATCATTGCAGAAGCGAATATCGGAGCGCTTGAAGGTACTAGTAAAGTCATTTACCATGGGCAGGTAGTCATAGGAGCCATCTGCTTGTTTAGCCGCGGCATTTACAGAGTCATGGGCAATCCAGTCACCGGTGGCCACCAGTGATATATCTGGGCTGTTGCTCTGAGAGTGAGCCGTCGAGTGTGTCCTGGCTGGTGTCGTCTTCTTGTGATGGTGCAGCCAGGTAAAGCTCACAAAAACCACTACTATGAGTGGCAGTACAATCAACGCCAGTTTTACCCAGCTAAAGCTCTTTGCCTCGGGAACGGGAGGGCGCTGATAGTAGTTGTACTGCATTTGTAATGGTAGTATACCACCGTGACCGTTGTCAGATAGCCCCATCTAGAGTAAAATCTATCTGTTAATCACTTACACGTTAGGGCGTCGCCAAGTGGTAAGGCACCAGTTTTTGGTACTGGCATTCGGGGGTTCGAATCCCTCCGCCCTAGCCAAGCATAAGCACGTTACGTGAGTAGCGTGTTTTTATCTTTTATGTTATACATTTACTATGAGCGTGAGCGAATCAACTCCAGGGACCCCAGATGACATACATGTCGCGGTGGATGAGCTTCTCGACAACTCTTCCCCAATAATAACCTCTGCGCCCGGCGCCGGTAAATCAGAGTGTGTAGATGGGCGACCCCCTTTGAGTAGGCCACGTATTACCGTTGCCCATTCCCTAGGAGATGTTGTCATAGGCGAGGTCATATCATCACGTATTGAAAAAGCACCTGAAGATGAGGGTGAAAAGGTGTATCGACCGGAAGACTTTGATACAGATGAGGTTTTGTTGATACATGACCCTACTGTTGCTGAAACACAAAAAGAAGGCAGAGTACTACGCCAGACTGTCACAGAAGAGGGTAAAATTGTCAGGTCAGGTTTGGCGGAAACTATATATCGCGCCACTGACAGAAAGTAGAGTTGCGAAATACACTAATCTAGCGGTAGCCAAGACGCTTATGCTTAAAAGACTTCTTCGGAAGTCTTTTGCTTTATTTTGAAGTAAGTTTCATAATGCCGATATGGCAGAGCCCGAGGCAATCAATGTTAGAGACGTTACCGTCACTAGACTCTATAGAGTGGTGTATGAGGGTGATAACGAGATTTACAACGGCCTGGTTAATCATAATATTGAAGAATCAGTAGAAATCACCCATGATCCTGACAAGCAATTTCTTGTCGCTGCAGCTACTGAACATGCAGCTTTTGATATAAAAAATGCAATCATGGAGCATCAAGCAAGAACGTTATTTACACGTATACTTGGGCCAGTTCTCCTAGCACTACCTATGCTCGAAAGTGATAATGGGGGCTTATTAGATAAGATTGCTTTAAGCACCGTGGGGACGGCTGTTATAATCGCCGGTGAAAAGTTACGCGTCGAGCGCAAAAGACAGGACGCTAAGTTATGGCAAGGTAAACTAGCCACGAGGCTCAATGCTATGTCAGACCAAAAAATTGAACTAGACAAAGCACTAAACCCGGATAAGTACGTACACCCCGAAAATAAACTTTTTTAAATTACAGGATGCTTTTGTGTAAGTGCTCTGTTGCGAAGTACATCGACTAAGGGTAGCCATGAAAAGGGCATCGGCTTTAGTCGGTGCTTTTTTCATGGTTTGAGCTGATGGATTACTAGAACGAGGTTCGGTCGTCAGTCACAGCCCCCAGCGAGAGCGGGCGGCTGGATTGATGTGCGCTATCCCTCCGCCCGAGCCATCAAAAATGCATCGGCATTTGTCGGTGCTTTTTTGTGGTTTGAGCTAAAAGGCTATTTGAGAAAATTAGCATGAAGCATTCGTCCCTA
>DATMTN010000008.1:0-3292 GCA_035564115.1 Candidatus Microsaccharimonas sp.
CTGGTTGGTCAACGGGCAGCCGGCGGGAGCTACGAACCTCAACCCCGGTGACTCGGTGGCCTACACGGCTTCCGCTGCCCCTGGGTACGAGATCGCGGCAGGCGCTCAGACGTCCTTCGTGTTCGCCAACGTGTTCGACACCAAGACCTGCCAGCCGGTGGTCATCATCGACCACGGGCCCAAGGGTCACCACACTCCGCCGAGTGCGGGTCACGTGGTCGGTCCTCAGTTGGGAACCGGTTCCGACGGCCCGACCGGTCTGCAGAACGTGTCGACGACGTCTCCGACGTTGCTGTACACGATCGCAGGGCTGCTCGCGCTGCTCGGTCTGTCCCTCTCTGGAGGTGGCATGCTCGTGCTGAGTCGAGTTCGTCGTGGGACGCACCGCCAGTAGAAGGCTCGCGGGAGCGGCAGCTATCATCGGTATTGTGCTGATGGTGGCCGCTGGCTTCCTTCTGTACCTCTCTACCGGTGTTAACGGCGCTGGGCAGGCACCAAAGCCATTGGTGTTTAGCCCGCCGCCGTCGCCCCCAGCGACGATCTTGCCCGTAAGTCCGACTCTCCCCACCAAGTCGGTCATGGATACCGTACCGCCAGCTGCGCCGTCACGGCTCGAGATTCCCAGTATCGGTGTTAATGCCGAAGTAGGGAAGATCGCGCTCACGCACGATGCAGCAGGGAATGCTCAGCTGGTTCCTCCGGAACAAACGTATGATGACCTCATGCGGGCGTACTGGTGGAGCGAGCGACAGACCCCCGGCTATCCGGTCTCTGGAACTACCTTCCTCATCGGACATACCTGTCACGCAGTGAACTGCCCGGCGGTGTTCAACATGCTTCAGACGATCCAACCCGGAGCGTTGATTCGTGTGAGCACTCCGAATGGAGAGCTGACGTACCAGGTGTTCGACACCCACACGTACCCGAGTCAGGACATCGCGTATGCCGCCAAGGTGTACAAAAATGTTCCGAACCAGTTGGTACTTGCCACGTGTAAGCTTCGTAGCGACGGAAAGGCCCAGACGGACCGATTCGTTGTGTGGGCGAAGCTCGTACAAAGCGTGGCGCAGTAGAACCGAGTTAAACAAGTCCAGGTGGACGGAGCTCTGATGGCCATTGGCTATCACCTCCGCTCCACCTGGCACAACTCACTTTTCGTTATTCGTATCAAAGGTTGATACCAGCAACGAACAGTGATCAGGCTACTAGGCTATTTGGAAACGTTGAACCTAAATTCAACGACGTCGCCAGGCTGCATAACATAGTCTTTGCCTTCAGTGCGGACTTTGCCGGCAGCTTTGGCAGCTTGCTCAGAGCCAGCCGTGATGAGGTCGTCGTAGTCGACGATAGAGGCCGCAATAAAGCCCTTTTCAAAATCGCCATGAATAGCCCCGGCGGCTTGTGGGGCAGTGGCGCCTTGTTTGATAGTCCAGGCACGGACTTCTTTGTCGCCAGCGGTCAGGTAGCTCTGCAGACCAAGAGTCGAGTAGGCGGCGTGAATCAATTGCACCAGGCCGGACTCGGTCTGGCCATAGCTCTCGAGCATCTCGGTAGCGTCAACTGGATCCAGGCTGTGGAGCTCGGCTTCGAGCTTGGCACAGACAAAGATTGACTGGGCAGGGGCTACGAGTTTGGACAATTCTTGTTTGCGCGCGTCGTTGCTCAGGTCATCATCGCTGACATTGAACATATAAATTACTGGTTTAGCAGTCAGAAGTTGCAAATCGGTGATGTGTTCACGGTCGATGCTGGGATCATCCCAGACTGGTGTACCACTGTCGAGTAGGGTTTTTACCTGGTGGTAGGTGTCGGCAATTGGCTGGAGCTTGGGATTGGCACGGACTTCTTTCTCAAATTTGTTCAGGCGGTTCGTAACTGTCTGTAGATCGGCCAATACCAACTCGGTATTGATGACACTAATGTCTTTGGCTGGGTCATGCTGTTCATCGACGTGCAGGACATTGCTGTCCTCAAAGGCACGGACAACCTGAACGATGGCATTGCACGTACGAATGTTGGCCAGGAACTGGTTACCCAGGCCTTCACCCTGTGAAGCACCAGCAACCAGGCCGGCAATATCTACGAAAGTCACGGTGGCTGGTTTGATAGGGGCACCACTGTAGAATTCACTTAATGTATTCAAGCGAGGATCTGGTACCGGCACGATGCCAGTATTGGGCTCAATGGTGGCAAACGGGTAGTTAGCCGCCAGGATATTACTGCCCGTCAGGGCGTTAAATAGGGTAGACTTACCGACGTTTGGTAGGCCGACGATGCCGATAGATAAACTCATCATCCACTAGTATAACAGAGGTGAGCTATTTTTTAATCGCAACGGGCCACAAAACATTTATTATTCTGCTTGTGGTTGTTATACTGAGCGTAACATGAGTGACGAACAGGTTAATCAAGGTGGGACGGGTCAGGTGGTAACGGGGGGTGCTCAGGCCAACAAGTCTGGGAAGCCAACTAAAAAAATTATCATCATTGGTAGCATCACCGTGCTCATACTAGTGGTTGGAGGTTCCCTAGTTCTTCTTCACCGAAATACTACGGGTAAAGCGACAAATACAGAAACATCTACACCTGTCTTAGCAATGGATGCCAAGGAGCTATCTAATGCTCAAGCCACAGTCAGTTCAGACGCAAAGAATAAGGCTTCACCGGAAGTACAAGCACTGCACTACCTACAGCTTGGTGATGCCCAGTATAATGTAAATAATTATAAGGAAGCAGTAGCAGCCTACGAAAAATCGCTGACATTCAAGGGTGGGGATACCAACCAGACGAAGGCGCTACAGGGGCTAGTCTACGCGTATGAACGTGCTGGTCGCCACCAAGATGCCATCAAGACAGCCCAACGAGTCGTTGAGTATTATGAGGCACAACCGAAGAGTAACCTTACGGCACAGGCTAAATTATCTACGTACTCTGGGATAGTCACCGCTTTGCAGCAAGGGAAGTCCATCTGATTATGAGGCGCTCAGTACTAACAATAGGGGTATTTCTAGCGGTCGTCTTTGTAGGGCTTAGCCCTCTCTTGGCTGGCGGTAAAGCTTTCGCCGACGGTCAAACGGCGGGTTATTGCGTAAGCGGGCCTGGGGTTACCAATGGCCTTGGTTCTTGTAGGGGCTATTTTACTGGTAATAGTCTGAACACCTATGATAGTAGCGGAACTGGTCACGTAGAGAACCTTATCCCTGCGGGTCTTGCCTATAATGGCGCCGGCGCCTTCAAAAGTGCAATTGCTGGCTATGTCAATCAGAGTATGTCTAACGGCATTTCACAGGCA
>DATMTN010000009.1:0-39582 GCA_035564115.1 Candidatus Microsaccharimonas sp.
ATAACTATGAGTCAGTCCGAAGAAAAATTATCAGAAGAGCTTGCATGGCGGGGTTTTGTAAACCAGACCACCTATAAAGGTATAGGCGTGCTCGATGGTGAGCCGATTACCTTTTACTGGGGTGTGGATCCGAGCGCTGATAGTATGCAGGTCGGTAATCTGGCTATGGCAATGATGGTCCGTCATTTTATCGATCATGGCCATAAGGCCGTACTATTGGTCGGTGGGGCCACGGGTATGATTGGTGACCCAGATGGCAAGAAGCAAGAGCGTGACCTAAAAACACTCGACGAGATTGCTCACAACAAAGCAGCTATCACAGTCCAATACCAACATGTTTTTGCTGGGCAAGATTTTGAAATCGTCGATAACTACGATTGGTTCAAGGGCCTTGGCTATCTCGATTTTCTTCGTGAGATCGGTAAGCATGTCCCGATGCGTCAGATGTTGGGCCGCGAATTTGTCCAGAGCCGACTCGGCGATGAAGGGGATGGCATATCGTATGCCGAGTTTAGCTACTCACTTATCCAGGGCTATGATTTCCTCCACTTGAGTCGTGAAAAGGGCGTAAGTCTGCAGGTGGCTGGTGCTGACCAGTGGGGCAACAGTATCGCTGGTGTCGAACTCATCCGTCGTGTTGACGGCAAAGAAGCGCACGTCTGGACTGGTCCGCTCATCGTAAACAAAACTACCGGTGTAAAGTTTGGCAAAAGTGAGGGTGGCGCTGTCTGGCTCGACCCGGCCAAAACTACACCAACCCAGTTCTACCAGTTCTGGATCAACAGTGATGACGCTGGCGTGGAGGATTACCTGAAAATTTACACACTACTCAGCCGTGACGAAATCGCTCAGCTTATGGCGGCACATCACGAGAATCCTGGCGCTCGGGCGGCTCAGACACGACTGGCCCAAGAAGTTACGACAATTGTGCATGGGCAGCAGACAATGCTGGTCGCTGCAGCAGTCACCGAATACTTGACTGGCAAGAAGCCAGTCGGTGAGGCCGATGATGAAGAGCTAACGGCGCTGCGCACCGAAATTGCCCTAGTGGCTAGTAGTGAAGATGGCTCAATTGTTGATGCGCTGGTCACGAGCGGCTTGGCTAGCTCCAACACGGAGGCCCGTCGGTTCCTAAATGAAAATGCGATTGCAGTGAATGGCCAAAAAACTACTCGCGAACAGTTTGAGCCGGCTGATTTCCAGAATGGCCGCTTACTGCTACGCCGCGGTAAAGCTTTTAAGGATTCTGCCTTGGTGGAACTGCACTAACAGGCTATACTTAATAAAAGATTTACAGATTATGAAGAATTCAACCACACCCGCTAAGTCCGCTAAGAAAGTAACGTCTGCGACGCACCGACGTGCCGACCAGTATAATGACCCTCATCACAACTATCGACAGTACTGGGAAGGTCGCGAGTACGAGCACGCTGCCGAAGAGGTTGCTATCAAGCGCCTCCTGAAGGGTAAACACTTTAATCACGCGGTCGACGTGGGTGGTGGTTTTGGTCGCCTTTGTCTTCTGCTGGAAAACTACGCCGACAAGGTAACGCTGGCTGAGCCAAGCCAACAGCAACTAGACCTCGCAAAGGACTTCCTAAAGGGTCACTCCGAGATTGAGCGTAAGCTCCTCCAGGCCGATGACTTGAAGTTCAAGACCGGTTCAGTCGATCTGCTAACAATGGTTCGGGTTATGCACCACTTGCCAGATCCGAGCCCGGAATTCGACGAGATTTCCCGCGTACTCAGTGATGATGGCTGGGCAATTATCGAGGTTGCCAGCTACGCGCATGCCCGTAACCGTCTCAAGCATTGGGTTCGTGGTAAACGTATCCCGGCCAAGCCCGTGGATATTCGTTCTGATAAGAACAAGAATGATGATGAAATTCCATTCGTAAATCACAACCCGAAGACGGTAATTCGTCAGTTCGAACACGCCGGTTTGCGGGTTGAGCGGGTACTTTCTGTCTCTAACCTTCGTAGTACGACGCTTAAGCAGCACCTCCCAATCAATGTCATGCTGAGTGTTGAAAAGTTGTTGCAACAGCCACTGTCGAGCATGTACTTCGGGCCAAGCATTTTCTTCCTTGTCAAAAAGATATCCAAGTAGTCCTACGCTATACTATCCAGTATGGGATTAGACGACCCGTTAACTGAGGTAAAAGGTGTAGGGCCCGCCGTGGCGGCTAAGTTCAAGCTACTGGGGCTTAGAACTATCGCCGATCTCATTGATTATTACCCGCGTCGGTATGACGATTATTCAGCGCTAACACCTATACGTGCACTGACGCAGCCCGGACCAGTAACTATTCAGGCCAAGATAACGAGTATCAAGGGTCGGTATGTACGGCGTGGCATGCACATCACTGAAGCTATCGCGAGTGATGATACTGGCAGCGTTCGCCTGGTGTGGTTTAACCAGCCTTACCGCGAAGCTGGTATGAAGCGCGAACAGGACTATTTTATATCCGGCAGCTTTGAGTTGAGCCATCAGCGGTTTGCGATTCAGAACCCCACAACTGAGCTGGCTAGTGAGTTCCCGGTTAATACCGCGCGGATTGTGCCTATATATCGGGAAACAAAGGGTATGAATTCAGCGCAAATCAGAAAGGCCCTGAAAGAGGTGTCAGCAAAGATCCGCTTGCTACCTGAAACCCTACCAAAAACCCTAGTGGAAAAACACCAACTGATGAGCCGGGCCGAAGCTATTATGGCGATGCATTTTCCAGAGGATAGTACTCAGCTCGACCGAGCGCGCCGGCGGCTAGGTTTTGAAGAAGTCTTTCAGCTCAGTCTTGCAAGTTTACTGAACAAGCAAGAGCTGAGCCAGGAACACGCCCCAGCGGTAGCCTTTCATGAAACACTGGCCAAGGATTTCGTGGCGCACCTGCCATTTAAACTGACCGATGCGCAGCGTAAGGTTATCTGGCAAATCTATCAGGATATGCAGCGGACGCAGCCCATGAACCGCCTAGTAGAAGGGGACGTGGGTGCCGGCAAGACAGTAGTGGCAGCGATGGCAGCTCTGATGGCCTTGCATGATGGTCACCAAGTGGCACTCATGGCTCCCACCGAGCTACTGGCACGTCAGCATGCAGACACCCTGCATCGACTGCTGCAGCCACTTGGCTATCACGAGCAGGTAGGTCTGCTGGTGGGTAGTCTGAGCGCGAAGCAGAAGCAGGCAGCTCATGACGCAATTAAGGCGGGGCAGGTTCGCTTCATGGTTGGTACGAACGCCCTCATCCAGGAATCGGTGGATATGCAGGGTCTGGAGCTCGTTATTATTGATGAGCAGCATCGGTTTGGCGTCGATCAGCGCAAAGAGCTACAGATTAAAGCTGGCCATATGCCCCATGTTCTCAGCCTGACAGCGACACCCATCCCACGCTCGTTGGCACTAACACTTTACGGCGAGTTGGATGTCTCGATTCTCGATGTAAAGCCCGGTGGTCGTAAACCGATTATTACCAAACTGATTTCACCGGCTGGCCGGGCTGAAATGTATAAAAAGGTTGATGCCGAGCTCGATGCCGGACGCCAGGTGTTTGTCGTGTGCCCGCTCATAACAGACAGCACGGTACTCGATGCCAGTTCGGCCGAGACTGTTTACCAGGATCTCAGCAGCAAACACTTTAAGCACCGCCGAATTGGTCTGTTACATGGCAAGCAAAAGGCCGCTGAGAAGAACGCTGTTATGCAGGACTTTGTGGACGGCAAGCTCGATATTCTGGTTTCGACCACTGTTATTGAGGTCGGTGTTGATGTTCCGAACGCCACCGTGATGCTGATTGAAAATGCTGAACGTTTTGGGCTTGCCCAGGTACATCAGCTGCGCGGTCGAGTCGGACGGAGTGAGCACCAGGGCTATTGCTACCTGATGCTGGGTGATTCCAATTCACCAAGTAAACGGTTGCGAGCCCTGGAAAGCAGTAACGATGGTTTTCGCTTGGCCGAGTTAGATCTAGAGTTGCGTGGACCGGGCGCCATTTATGGGCAGGCCCAACATGGCCAGCTTGACCTGCGCATTGCCAAATTAACAGATGTGAAGCTAATCGCCGAAGCCCGTACAGCTGCGCAGGAATTTATTGATAGTGGTGATAAACTGCTAAACTATAAGCAACTCAATACGCAGGTGACCAGACTGCGAGCTGTCACAAACTTAAACTAGAATCCACAGAAAGGCCCCGCATGTACTCCGGAACGACATTGACACCAATGAAGTGGTTTGATGCGTGGTTTGGGGCCCACCAGAAAATTGACCGGGTTGCTCGCCGCTGCCTAACCGATATTTTCGAAGGCCGTGGTTACTACTTTCCGAGCGCCTGGCAGGTTTTAAAATTTGAAGGCCAAAACGGACCAGATGGCATTAAACGCAAAGCACCAGCTCAAGATGAGCCATGGCATTTCTACGACCCAAAGAATCCTGATACGCGTGTGACTGACAGCATCACCGAACATTATGGCTTCTTGGTCCAGGCACTTCGTGAACGTAACCAAGCTCGAGCTGCCTTCGAGGCGGCCTGGCTGTCGCACGCTATTGTCGACGGCTTGACGCCTGCCCACCAATATCCATACGAGGAGACGCTCATACAACTGCGAGGCGGCAACAGTATAGACACGCGCACTAGCGTGAAGGAGAAGCTCTTGATGCACGGTGATACGCTTACCGAGCGCGTCGGCAACAACTGGAAGATGTGGGGTGATAAGGGACTGCTAGCCACACACTTCGCTTTTGAATGGGGCGTGGCGGTTATTATCGTGCCCTTGCGGCTTAGATTGGGCCGGCCAGATGATGCCGAACTGTTCGAAGTCCGCCAGAAGGGTGTCGTCCGGCTGTTTCAGGAACGG
Organism: Candidatus Microsaccharimonas sp.; assembly: GCA_035564115.1. GTDB lineage: Bacteria > Patescibacteriota > Saccharimonadia > Saccharimonadales > UBA4665 > JACMPA01. The sequence continues at coordinate 4,852 of DATMTN010000009.1, forward strand.
GCTCAACAGGTTGCCGACCTGGGCATGTACGAGAAATTCTACAAGTCAGGTTGGACCCCCAAGCTCGCCAAACAGGTCCGGCGGGAGCTAGTGCCGATTATCGTAAACACAGTGACGACCACCTGGTATAGTGCAGTGCTCGAGAGCCAACAAGTTAAAAAGACTCGCCAAACGAGGAAGAAATAGTGCGGGTGGTAGCTGGGAAGCTAGGCGGCAGGAACTTCGACAGTCCTCCTGGCCACCGCACGCACCCGATGAGCGAGAAGGCCCGCGGCGCAATCTTCAACGCCCTGGGTGAGTTGAGCGGTCTAACCGTGCTCGATGCCTTTGCTGGTAGCGGCGCGTTGGCCATCGAAGCTATTAGCCGTGGTGCCGAGTCTGTGCTGGCTATCGAGGTCGATAAATACGCCTACGAGACTGTTCAGGATAACATCAAGACGCTCCAGCTTGATGAAAAAATGGTAGTAATGCGCAAGAACATTTCCGGCTGGTCCCGTAATAACCAGGACAAGCAGTTCGATGTTGTCCTGGTTGACCCACCGTACGATGATATTCGTCCTGATGTTATTGAACGCCTGGGGGTCCATGTGAAGCCGGGCGGTATTTTTGTGTTGTCTTGGCCTGGCAGCGAGCCCGTACGTGATTTAAAGAATCTGGAGCAGGTGTCTCACAAAGAGTATGGTGACATCCAACTGGTCTTTTATCGCCGAATCAGCTAAAATACACCGGTATCCAACAGACCAAATCAGGGAGCGAAGTCGACCGTTTGGGCTGTTGAGAGGAGAATTGTAGCCGCAAGCCGAAGCTTTTGCCGAGTAGGCACAACGAGGCAGAGGCGTACATGACGACGAGCGGATGTGGTGGAATGGTAGACACGCTGGTTTTAGGAGCCAGTGCCGGAAGGCGTGAAGGTTCAAGTCCTTTCATCCGCACCAACAAGAGAGCCGGTCCTCAGACCGGTTTTCTTGTTGGTTAGTGACAGATTTGAACCTCTAGCGAGCTAGCTTTGAGCGTTAGGTTCAAGTCCTTTCATCCGCACCAAACAAAATGCCGACCAACGTGTCGGCTTTTTGTTTGGTCTGAAGTGAGTTCTTGAAGCTTCGTTCCCGAAGGGTGAAGGTTCGCAGAGCGAGGACGCGCGCAGAAGCTTGGGCTTCGAGCACGCCGCAGCGGTGGAGACACAACCGATAGTCCTTTTATTTTATCTAAGGGTTTAGTTACCGAAAGGCCAAGTTTTCCTGCAGGGCAGAACCGCTATGCTAGACTGGAAGTAATAAGAGGGAGAATAAAAACACACATGGATCCAACACAACAGCCAACCACACCAAACCCAGGCCCGACTGAGCCGCCAATGCCACAGGCGCCCCCGCAATCTGTCGTACAGCCGTCGGTACCACCAGCCGCATTGCCGCCACAGCCGGTGGTTTCGCCACAGCCGGTTGGTCCTACGCCAACTCCACCACCGGCTCATAAGGCCATGAGTACCGGCGCGATCATTGCGCTTATTGTGGGTTGTATAGTGCTCGGTGCCATCCTTATCGCACTTGTATTAGCGCATAGCGGTAAGCAAAACAATCAAGATACGTCGGCTAACAATGCAGCTCAGACTTCCAAGTCTGCGACGGTCACGACCCAGGCTGGCACTCCCGCCAAAAACTCTTGTGACCTCATCAGCGCAGCCGAAGCATCAGCGGCAATTGGTACTAGCGTTAAGCTTGACACCGCCACCGACCCAACCAACGACGGCAGCATCCAGAAGGGTAGCGATATAGACACGAGTACCTGCGCCTATAGTGCGACGGTAAACGATGTTGAGTCGCGCGTACAGATCGAAGGCTACTATCCCGGTACGGTTAGTCCGGTGACACCGAACGGTGTCAAGGACAATTACAAGCTTCTGAAGGATACGGCCACCGAATCGGACTCCTCAGTTGAAGCCGTCAGCGGGCTGGGCGATGAAGCCTATTGGAGTGCTGGCACGCAAACTCTCAGTGCGCTCAAGGGCGACACGAGCTTCAGTATCGAAGCTTTGTCTAGTGGTAGTCCGGATAGCGCCAAGGCAGCGGCCGAGTCACTCATGAAAACGCTGCTTAGCAAGGTATAGCGCTCGTGGACGCGGTATTTGATTTCTCGCCACTCAGCCGACAGGTGACTCTTCCAGAAGTGCGCCGGGCGCTCATGGGGTACTCACAGCGGTGGCGGATCGGCATATTCATCCTGGGTGTCATGGCTTTCCTGCCGAGCGTTTTGCTCGTGCTACTCACGGTGCTTGGTACCCTGGCGGGTGGTGGCGCACTGTTCTTAGCTGTAATGCTTGTCGGGAGTGCCTATGGCTTCTGGACTATTTACAGCGCAGTTGTTGTTTCACTGCGGATTCGGGATTTTGCCGCCCGGAATAGCTTGGCGTACATACATGACAGTGTAGGGCCGGGCTATGCGGGCACATACTTTTCGCAGCGCCAGGTCCGCATTCTGGATGCAATTCGCTCCAACGCACCGCTCTTCATTGAGCTTGGAAACTTTCAGGAGCTCATCGATGGCCGGCAGCACCACTACGGCTACGTACGTATCAAGTTGCCGAAGGCTCTGCCGCACATTATGCTGAATGCCAAATCAAACGGCCGCGACCTGCCCGACGATGTCCAGCATAGTCAAATTCTGCATCTAGAAGGGGACTTTGACCAGCATTTTACGCTCTACGCCCCGCAAGGTTTCGAGCGCGACGCGCTCTATATCTTCACGCCGGATGTTATGGCGCGCTTTATCGACACGGTTGGGGCCTTCAACTGTGAAATCATCGACGACGAGCTATATCTGTATGGCAATCAAAGCTTTAACCTTACACAGCCAACCGTTATTACTGGCCTCGACGCGCTGGCCGCGCAACTGCTCGAGAAATTTGGGCGTCAGATTCGTAACTACAGCGATGATCGTGCTGCGGCTAGCTCGGTGGCTGCGAATGCTCAGCCCAGTGCAGTGTCGGCTCCCGGTCGCCGACTGAAGCGCTTGCCTTGGCCGGCTGCCGTCTTGCTCTATAGCAGCAGCCTAGTCGCGCTGATTGCCATCGCTATTTTTATGATCAATCAATCCAAGCACCAGCCGGACATGGCGGTCTTCTGGCGCACCTTCGCCTCACTCGACGTGGCGGTACTCTGTGCCGGATTAATCGGCGCTGCGGGCATCCTAGCGCAACACCGTCAGAAAAGTTAGTATGGGTCTATGAGCAATTTTAAGAAACAAACCGCCGAACTCCGCACCAATAAAAAAGCCTTGGCAGTCGTAACTTTGATCAGTCTGTGCGCCCTGGGGCTGGTGCTGTGGGCGTTCATCTCCTTTGGCGCTTCGATTGCCGAGAAGCGGGCGCTCATCCATCAGGGCATTGAAACTACAGGGGTTACTACGGCTCACAGCAGCCAGTTTGAAGCGGTTCGTGGCGGTGGTTTTGAAGTGTACCAGATTAGCTACACCTTCTCGCCAAGCCAAACCGGCCAACATGTTACTCAGCAGAATGTTGAGATAGATCAGCAGCACTGGCAAGACCTCGGCGTCGGCTCCAAGTTGCCGGTGACATATCTGTCGAATAATCCGTCCGAAAACGAGCCCACCTTTTCGACGACAAAAGTAAGCCCCAGTGCCAGCCTGGTAATCTATATCGCGCTCAGCTTTGTGCTGATGTCTGTGCTGTTCACTGTCCTGGGTAAGCTCCCGCGCTTCCAGCAAAAAGGCTTTCTGGGGCTCGGCATATTCCTTGTCAGTATTCTCGTATCATTTTTCCTGGGAGCTCAGCTAGAACGCCTGCTGACCCGGTTGATTGCCGCACTGTTCCTGCAGTAACGCGAGTGACGAACTTGTCACCCCCGGAGTTGGGTTCTCAATCCATCACGCAGCGTGTAAACTAGTTAAGTAGCTTAAATATTATTAGAAAATTTCAAAGGCAACATGACAGTACACGATGTAATTTATGTGCCGGGAATCGGCGATACCAAGACCACCTTCCAGGAACTGGCAGTGAAAACCTGGCGACTATACGGGGTGGTACCGCACACTTTTGCTATGCGCTGGGCGGATGGAGAGGCTTTTGAGTCGAAATTTACTCGATTCCTTACGTATATAGACGGGTTACTGGCTAAAGGACACCGGGTCTCATTGGTCGGGGCAAGCGCCGGGGCGAGTGTGGTACTCAATGCTTTTGCCGCCCGGCCTGACATCCATGGGGTGGTGACGATTGCTGGCAAAATCAACCGGCCGGAGGCCATTGGTGCTTGGTATCATCGCAATGCCCCGGCATTTGTACAATCAGCTCGCCAGGCTCAAGACTCGTTGGCGACTCTTACTCTCGAACAACGGTCCCGCATAAATTCCCGCTATGGACTAATTGACGTTATCGTGCCACAGAAAGATAGCATCGTGAAGGGTGCTAAGAACCGTAAAGTGCTGAGCATAGGACATGCCCCCACGATCGCACACCAGCTGACTATTGGTGCCCCACTGCACATTCGCTTCCTGAAGCGCCTGCCAAAGTGATACAATTAACAGATATGGCACTATCTACTCAACCTTACAAAGGCGCCCGGGATTTTTACCCGGAAGACAAGCGCTTACAAAAGTACATGTTCGGCAAGCTACGTCAGGTGGCCGAAAGTTTTGGTTACGAAGAATACGATGCACCAATTCTGGAGCCCCTCGAACTGTACCTGGCGAAAACAGGTGAGGAAATCGTCACTGAGCAGACCTATGTGTTCGAGGACCGTGGCGAGCGCAAAGTCGTCATTCGCCCCGAGATGACACCGACGGTCAGCCGCATGGTGGCCGCCAAGCGTCAGGAATTGGCCTACCCGCTGCGCTGGTACAGCATCCCGAATCTCTGGCGCTACGAGCGACCACAGAAGGGACGTCTGCGCGAGCACTGGCAGCTCAATGTCGATATTTTTGGGGTGGCTGGTATCGAGGCCGAGTACGAGATCATTCAGCTGGCTGACCAAATTTTCAAATCCTTTGGTGCTCAGGCTGACATGTACACCATCAAGCTCAACAGCCGTAAGCTGATGGATCATCTATTGGGTGAATACTTGGGTTTCGATGATGTCCAGCAGCTGAGTATTGCCAAGCTCATCGACCGCATGCACAAGATCAGTACCGCTGATTTTGCCACGCAGCTGGATGCCCTCTGTAGCCCAAGTCAGCGTGAAGCTGGCGTCGATACCAAACTCCAGGATATCCTGGCGGCCAAGCAGTTCCAACAATTGCCAGACGATTTACAGCAGCACCCATCGGTCCAGCAGCTGCAGATGGTGCTGACACGACTGAAAGATGCCGGCGTCACCAATGCTATGTTTGACATCACTATCATGCGTGGTTTCGACTACTACACGGACATCGTGTTCGAGGTAGTCGATAACGATCCGACTAACAACCGTTCCATGCTGGGTGGCGGTCGCTACGATGGTCTGGTTGGTCTCTTCGGCGTTGAGCCGGTGCCCACTGTCGGGTTTGGTTTTGGCGATGTCACCCTGGCAGAATTCCTCAAAGGACATAACCTATTACCACAAATGCCAACCGAGACAGACCTCTACATTGTCTTCGTGGGCGATAGCCTGCAAAAATCGCAGAAAATCATTGCCGATCTCCGTGGTATGGCTGTCAATGTGGCTGTCGATTTAAGCGGCAAGAAACTCGGTGACCAGTTTAAATCAGCCGACAAAAAGGGCATTACCTATGCCCTGGTGATCGGCGAGAAAGAACTGGCCGAAGAACGTTTTACCCTAAAAAATCTGAAGAGCGGGACCGAGGAGCAGCACAGTCTGGAGCGGATTGTCAGCATTGTCAAAGACCGCCGTCAGCAAAACGACTAAACTTGCACCCCTGGAAAAAAGGTGTCGAGCCTGCTATAGTTAGACACTATGCAAATTACCAAAGACCAACTATCTCCTACCAACGTCAAATTGACGATTAACGCTGACGCTGCCGATATGGCTGAAGTCAAAGACACTGTGTTGCAGCAACTCGCTCGCACCGTTAAGGTGCCCGGCTTCCGTGCTGGCAAAGCCCCATTGCATGTCGTCGAAAAGAACGTTAGTCCCGAAGCGCTCCAGACGGAGTTCCTCGATACCATCGTGAATAAGCTGTATGTCGACGCGATTACACAGCAGAGCTTACGGCCAGTAAATCGCCCGGATGTGTCTATTACGAAGTTCGTGCCATTTACGACACTTGAGGTGGTGGCTGAAGTCGAAGTCATCGGTGCTATCAAACTACCTGACTACAAGAAGATAAAGTTGGCCAAGCCGGAAGTGAAGGTGACTGCCGAGGACGTGAACGAGATTCTCGACAACCTTACTGCTCGTGCCGCCGAGAAGAAGGATGTCGACCGTGCTGCGAAGAACGGTGATGAAACAACTATCGACTTTACTGGCGTTGATGCTAAGACTAAAGAGGCTATTGCCGGTGCAGATGGCAAGGACTATCCACTGGTTCTGGGTAGCAACAGCTTTATACCTGGCTTCGAAGACGAAGTCGTTGGCCTGAAAGCTGGCGACGAAAAGACCTTCGACATCGTGTTCCCTAAGGACTACGGCACGCCAGCTCTCCAGAGCAAAAAAGTTACCTTCACCATCAAGGTGAACAAGGTTCAAGAACTGGCTAAGCCAAAGCTCGACGATGCCTTTGCTGCTACCGTCGGTCCATTCAAAACCCTGGCCGAACTAAAGGCTGATATCAAGAAGCAGGTGACTGCCGAGCGTGAGCAACAAGCCCAGCGTGACTACGAGAGTGAACTGCTCGGTCAGATTTCCGAAAAGACTAAGGCCGAGATCCCACCAGTTCTGATCGAAGAAGAGATCGACCGCGCTGAAGCTGACGAGCGCCAAAATCTGGTGTACCGTGGCCAAACTTGGGAGGAACACCTCAAAGAAGAAGGTGTTAACGAGCAAGAACACCGCGACAAACAGCGCCCCGCCGCTGAAGCTCGGGTGACGGCCGGTCTGGTACTGGGTGAAGTCGCTGAGCTCGAAAAGATCAGTGTGTCGAAGGAAGAGGTCAATATTCGTATGACACTCTTAAAGGGTCAATACAATGACCCAGCGATGCAAGCTGAGTTCGACAAACCAGAAGCGCGTCGTGATATCACCAGTCGTATGCTGACGGAAAAGACCATCGCCAAGCTCGCCGAATACGCCTCGAAAAAATAGGCTACACATGCTATCGCCGGAATTTTCCGATTTTTCAGATGAAGAACGAGAAAGTTTTTTTCTGGCGGATCATGAACTAACCATGGAGTCTGAAAGCGCATATTACGAGCGCAAAGCAGTTGCAATTCAGGCAGGTGAGCCGACATGGTGGGTAGCAAATTTCGATAGTGATGGGCGAGTCTATTGCTTCTGGTTTGATCATACAGAGCTCGCGCTGGTTGATGCAGAGGACTCGAGCAGTGGCGTGTATAGAGTCTACGTGCGAAATCCTCAAGAACTCAGGCCCTCATCAGAAAAGTACGAGGACGATAGTACGATGTTGGTAGACACGTCCTCTTTGATCACCGCCATCGATGCAGCCGAACGTCACTGGGGCATCCCAAATTAGCACTCTGGGTTGACGAGTGCTAATTTTGGGCGTATTATCAGGGGTAGAAACATTCCAAAACTGGAGGTAAAAATCATGAGTGTACTTATCCCAACTGTTATCGAAAACGAAGGTCGCTACGAGCGAGCGTACGATATCTATTCCCGGCTCTTAAAAGACCGCATCATCTTCCTGGGGAGTGATGTCAATGAGGCTAGCGCCAATACTATTGTCGCCCAGCTACTCTTCCTGCAGGCCCAGGACCCCAAGAAAGATATCTACCTGTACATCAACAGCCCTGGTGGCAGCGTTTACGATGCGCTCGCTATCTATGACACCATGCAGTTTGTGACCAACGATGTGCAAACGGTGGGTATCGGCGTCCAAGCTTCGGCCGCCGCCTTTCTGCTCAGTTCCGGCACTAAGGGCAAGCGTTTCCTGTTGCCCCACTCAACCGTGATGATTCACCAGCCATCGAGTGGCACACGAGGTAAGGTTACCGATCAGGAGATCGACCTTCAGGAGTCGCTGCGCATCAAGCACTTGCTCGAAAGTATTATGGCTCAGAACACCGGCCAGAAAGCGGCCAAGATCCACGATGACATGGAACGCGACAAGTGGCTGACTGCCGAAGAAGCCAAGAAGTACGGCATCGTGGACGAAATCATCAGCGATATTAGCGTTTCACAGAAGGCGTAGCGACCGGAGTTCGCGGCGCTGTACAAACACCCATATTCATCGTAGAGTAGTACAAATGATAATTGAACAGAGTCAGTGGCCATACCTCGATGTTAGCAGGACACCGCTAGCTCAGCTTGGTACGGCACGCCGAATCAATACGACGATTGAGCGTTTGCAGGCGGTCGATCGTGTCATGTTAGATCGCGGTCAGGATGGTTTGCCAATTCGTGAACGGCTGGGCCGTCGGGTATTGCTTGGTTCAGCCGAATATGTAGCCGACAATTCTACCCGACAACTAACCATCATAGGGCAGGGCCGGTTCTCTCCAGTGACGTCCCTAGAGGTAACGCCGCGTTCAGTTTTATGGATGGTGTTGCCGGCGAGTGTGGACGACTGGCAAGAGACTACTGCTATCGATATGATTGAACAAGGCATCCCGCGTGGCTTTGAGGCGGCTGCCAGAGCAGCCGGTGCGTGGGCAACGACTGCCATCCGAGCTGCAGTTGAGCGGCAATATGACGTGCCCGATGCTGCCATCACGCAGTAATAGGCGAGCATTGACATCGCTGAACGGGTCATGCATACTGTAGTGTAAGAAGTAGTATAAGTCGGGCTGTGCTGTTGTGGCCAAAACAGTAAGCACCAAACTCCCTAGTCTTAGTAATCTTCGGGCGAAACATAAAATCACAATTTATCAACCACTCTAAACAGGGGCATTGCTTTTAGATATGGCAAAGACACCAGTATCCAAGCAAGCTGCCAGCCGTGTATTTTTCACGTCTGACGACAGCGCACTCGACCTACCAAGCTTGGTCGATCACCAAAATAAGTCATTCCAGTGGTTTGTAGATGAGGGTCTCGGTGAGTTGCTCGCCGAAATCAGCCCTATCGACGACTATACGGGTGCAAAATTATCACTGAGCTTCAAGGGGTATCACTTTGAAGATCCTAAGATGTCCGAGGCTGACGCCCGTGAGAACAATGTATCTTACGAAGCGCCACTGAAGGCTGTCGTTGAGCTGACCAACAAGGTCACCGGCGAAATCAAAGAGCAGGAAATCTACCTGGGTGATTACCCATGGATGACCAGCCGTGGCACATTCGTGATCAACGGTGCGGAGCGTGTTGTCGTCTCCCAGCTGATCCGTTCGGCAGGTGTATTCTTTACCGCCGATCAGCACGGTACGAGCGCACTGTATGGTGCCAAGGTTATTCCTGGTCGTGGTGCCTGGCTTGAATTCGAGACCGCTGCGAGCGGCGCGCTGTATGTAAAGATTGACCGCAAGCGCAAGATCGCTGTCACCACACTTCTGCGTGCTCTCGGTGTTACCGAGACTGCTATGCGTGACGTCTTCAAGCATGTCGACACCGGTAAGCTCAACTACCTGGACGCTACCCTCGAAAAGGACCCTACTAAGGGCCAGAACGACGCACTTATTGAGGTATATCGCCGCCTTCGCCCGGGCGATCTCGCTACTGTCGATAACGCTCGTTCACTGCTCGAGAACATGTTCTACAACTTCAAGCGCTTCGACCTCAGCCGCGTGGGCCGTTACAAGCTCAACAAGCGTCTGAACCTGGATGTGCCTAACACGACTGAAAACCGTGTCATGCGTCTCGAAGACCTGGAAGCTATCATTGCCGAGATTATGCGTCTCAACAACACGCAGGAGCCAGCTGACGACATCGACAGCTTGGCAAACCGCCGTGTCAAATTGGTTGGTGAGCTCGTCCAGCGCCAGTTCCGTATTGGTCTGCTGCGCATGGAGCGCAACACCAAGGACCGCATGAGCATGAGTGAAATCGAGACTGTCCAGCCTGGCCAGCTCATCAACGCTCGTCCAGTCGTCGCTGCAGTGCGCGAATTCTTTGCTAGCTCACAGCTGTCACAGTTCATGGACCAGATCAACCCCCTCTCGGAACTCGCTCACAAGCGTCGCCTGAGCTCAATGGGCCCTGGTGGTCTGTCACGTGAACGTGCAGGTTTTGAGGTTCGTGACGCGCACGCTACCCACTACGGCCGTATCTGTGCTGTAGAGACCCCAGAAGGCGCCAACATTGGTTTGGTGCTAAACCTGGCTAACTACGCTCGTGTCAACGACTATGGCTTTGTTGAGACTCCCTACCGCAAGGTAGTTAACGCTGCTACTGCCAAGGATATTGTAGGCCACACTGCTGCCATTGACCTGACCGATGAAAAGGGTAAAACCCTGGTCAAAGCAGGCGCTAAGGTTACTGCTGCCGACGCAGCCAAACTCGCTAAGGTCACTGGCAAGGTTACCTGGCCCGTCAAGGCTAAAGTTACCACTGACGTCATCTATCTCGACGCCTACGAAGAGGAAACGTCAGTTATCGCCGGTGGTGGTAACGAAGTCGATGCCGATGGCTACTTCGTACAGGAGCGTGTGAGCGCTCGCCAGAACCTGAAGTCCAGCGAAGTTGACGCCAATGACGTCACCTACATGGACGCCAGCCGCAACCAGATTATTGGTTCCAGCGCCGGTCTGATTCCATTTATTGAAAAGAACTACGTCTATCGCTCACTTATGGGTAGTAACCAACAGCGTCAGGCAGTGCCACTGATCCAGCCGCAAAGCCCAATCGTGGGCACTGGTCTGGAAACTTCAGCCGCCCGCAACACGGGTCAGGTTACCCTGGCTGAGGCCGATGGTGAAGTCGTAAAGGCAAGCGCCGATGAAGTGACGGTCAAGTACAAGACCGGTAGCGTCACCTACAGCCCACTGCACTTTGTTCGTTCCAACGAAGGTACCAGCATCAACCAAAAGGTTGTGGTGAGTACTGGCGACAAGGTCAAGGCAGGTGATGTGCTGGTCGAAGGTATGTCTATCGATGGCGGGGAACTGGCCCTCGGTAAGGACCTGCGCGTGGCGTTCATGCCATGGGGCGGTTACAACTTTGAGGATGCCATCATCATCAGCCGTAAGCTGGTTGAGGACGACACCCTCACAAGCATTCACATCGTTGACTTCATGATTGAAGTTCGTGAGACGAAATTGGGACCAGAAGAAACCACCCGGGACATCCCAAATGTATCAGAGGACGTTCTGCGCCACCTCGATGAAGAGGGTATTGTCCGTGTCGGTGCCGAAGTGCACCCTGGCGATATCCTGGTCGGTAAGATTACTCCGAAGGGTGAGCAAGAGCTCAGTTCCGAAGAGCGTCTACTCCGCGCTATCTTTGGTGAAAAAGCCAAGGAAGTCCGTGATACCAGCCAGCGCATGAGCAACGGCAAGCACGGTAAGGTCGTCGGCGTGAAAATCTTCAGCCGCGAAACTGGCCACGAACTGAAGGCCGGCGTGATCAAGCAGATCCAGGTCTTTGTGGCCCAGATGCGCAAGATTAGCGTTGGTGACAAACTCGGTGGTCGTCACGGTAACAAGGGTGTTATTGCCCGTATCCTCCCGATCGAAGACATGCCATTCATGGAGAACGGCGAGCCAGTTGATATCGTCTTGAACCCACTCGGTGTCCCAAGTCGTATGAACATCGGCCAGCTATTCGAAACCCACTTGGGTATGGCTGCCCGTACGCTCGGTATGAAGGTGGCCAGTCCATCATTCAACGGTGTGCCAATTGAGAAGATTCAGGAACTGCTGAAGGAAGCTGGTCTGCCAGAAGATGGCAAGCAACAGCTCTTTGATGGCCGCACCGGTGATGCCTTCCGTGAGCGTACTACCGTCGGTAGCATGTACATGATCAAGCTGAACCACATGGTGACCGACAAGATCCACGCTCGTTCGACTGGTCCATACACTATGGTGACCCAACAGCCACTTGGTGGTAAGGCCCAGAACGGTGGTCAGCGATTCGGTGAAATGGAGGTCTGGGCCCTGGAAGCCTATGGCGCTGCACACACGCTGCAGGAAATGCTGACTATTAAGTCCGATGACGTCTACGGTCGTTCAAAGGCATATGAGAGCATCATCAAAAAAGCACCAATTGTTGGTCCAAAGATTCCGGAGAGCTTTAACGTGCTCGTGAAAGAACTGCAAGGTCTTGGCCTGAAGGTCGACTTGATCGCGTCTGACGCCATCGTTGACGCCGAAGCGGTCCTGGCTACCAACATCCACGATGAGGCAACTCACCCCGTGGAGGTTGAAGTGCCACAGTCAAGCATTTCAGACATTGATGTGACTCAAGATACTGAAATCGATGAGTTTATGGTTGTCGGTGTGGATGACGAACTGCCAGCCGATGACGATTTCGTAGCTGTTCCAAGTGACGCAGCTGCAACTGATGACAACGCTAACGATGAAAGCGAGGAGGCGTAAACAATGAGAAGCTACGCATACAACAACGACATCGCCAACTTTGACGCTGTCCGCCTCGCCGTTGCGAGTGCCAAAGATATTCTGGACTGGAGCTACGGCGAAGTCCTGAAGCCAGAAACTATTAACTACCGAACTCAGAAACCAGAGCGTGACGGTTTGTTCTGTGAACGTATCTTCGGACCGGTCAAGGATATCAATCCGCACGACGCCAAGTACAAGGGCGTTCGCTCGCGCGAAGCTGCCGTCGATAAGAACGGCGAGCTGGTCACTAAGAGTATCGTCCGTCGTGAGCGCATGGGCCACATTAGCCTGGCTGTGCCAGTCGCGCACATCTGGTTCCTTCGTGGTACCCCAAGCGCTATGGGTCTCTTGCTGGGCATGACCGTCAAGAACCTGGAGCGCGTGGCTTACTTTGCCAGCTACATCATTACTGAAGTTGACACCGCCAAGCGCGACCAGATGCTCCAAGACAAGGAAGCTGAATTTGCAGCTGCTCAGGAAGCTATCAAGCTTCGTTACGAGGCAGAAGCTAAGGCCGAAGATGCCAACGTCAAGGCTTTGGCTGAAATGCAGACCAAAGAACTGGAAGAAGTTAGCGCTGAATTTGCGACCCTGAAAGACCAGCTGACTGGTCTGAACAAGCTCAGCCTCATCAACGAGACCGATTACCGCAACCTGCCAGACGCAGTGGCTGACCTCATCAAGGTTGGTATGGGTGGTGGTGCGCTGAAGGATCTCCTCGACAATGTTGACCTAAAGCAGCTTATTGAAGAGCTGACTACTGAAGCCGAAGAAGCGAAGGGGCAGCGCAAGAAGAAGATTCTGAAGCGTCTGCGTCTGCTGGAAAGCATGGACCGCGCCGACATCGAGCCGGGCAGCATGTGTGTTTCTGTCTTGCCAGTGATTCCTCCAGACCTGCGCCCAATGGTGCAGCTAACAGGTGGTCGTTTCGCGACCTCTGACCTCAACGACCTCTACCGTCGTGTCATCAACCGTAACAACCGTCTGAAGAAGTTGATGGACCTGAACGCTCCAGAAGTTATCCGCCGCAACGAGCAGCGTATGCTTCAAGAAGCCGTTGACGCCCTGATCGACAACAACAGTGCCCGTTCCGGTCGTGCTGTTGCTGCCACTGGTCAGCGTCGTCGCCTGAAGTCTCTGAGTGACATGCTCAAGGGTAAGCAGGGTCGTTTCCGTCAGAACCTCCTCGGTAAGCGTGTTGACTACTCTGGTCGTTCAGTCATTGTGGCTGGCCCAGAACTGAAGATCCACCAGTGTGGTCTGCCAAAGATGATGGCTCTGGAACTTTTCAAGCCATTCGTGATTGGTGAATTGATTGCCCGCGAGGAAGCGCACAATATCCGCTCAGCCAGCCGTCTTATCGAGACCGGCGAAACCGTCGTCTGGGATGCCCTGGACGAGGTCATCAAGGGCAAGTATGTGCTCCTGAACCGTGCTCCATCACTGCACCGTCTATCTATCCAGGCCTTCCAGCCAGTCCTGCGTGAGGGTCGCGCTATCCAGCTGCACCCACTCGTCTGTAAGGGCTTCAACGCCGACTTCGATGGTGACCAAATGGCCGTCCACTTGCCACTGTCTGACAAGGCTCAGGCCGAGGCTCGTGACATCATGGCTGCCAACAAGAACTTGCTGAAGCCAGCTGATGGTTCACCGATTCTGCACATTGAGCAGGATATCGTCCTCGGTTGTTACTACCTAACCTACGACCGTCCTGGCATCGACCAGAACGACGTGCACACCTACACTGGTGTCGAAGAAGCTTTCATGGCCCTCGATGCGAAGCAGCTGAAGCTGCAGAGCTGGGTTCGCCTGCCATTCCGCGGCGAAGTTCGTACGACGACCCTCGGCCGCGTACTCTTCAACGAAACCTTCCCAGAAGACTTTGCCTTCCAGGATGAGCCAATGACCAAGAAGCGTCTGCAAAAGGTTATGGCTGCGGTCTACGCACAGTATGGCCAGGATATCACCGCTGAAATCGCCGACGACCTGAAGGACATCGGTTTCCGCTACGCAACTGGTTCCGGCCTCTCAGTCGGTATGGGTGACTTTGAGCCTATCGAAGGCATCGAAGGTGTCCTTGGCGACGGCGAAGAGCGTGCTGCGGCTATCTCTGAGCAGTACGAAGAAGGTTTCATCACCGAAGGTGAGCGCTACCGTTTGACTGTCGACAACTGGACCAAGGTTGAAGGCCGTGTTCAGGACATGCTTGCCGAGCAGATGAAGACCAAGAACAACACTATGGCCATCGCTATCGACTCTGGTGCTCGTGGTAACATCCGTAACATGAAGGACTCTGTCGGTATGTTGGGTGTCTTGTCTGACGCGACTTCACAGGCTATCGAGCTGCCAATCAAGTCCGGCTATGTCCAGGGTCTCGACCCACTGGAATACTTCACCGGTACTCGTGGTACTCGTAAGGCGTTGATCGACATCGCCCTGAAGACCGCCGATGCTGGTTACCTGACTCGTCGTTTGGTCGACGTTTCACAGGATGTCTTCACTATCGAAGACGATACTAGTGACCCAGGGTTTGCCATGCTCCGTGAGGACGCTGCGGCAATCGGTGTGAGCTACGCCAGCCGTCTGGAAGGCCGCTATGCCGCTGAAAACGTTAAGGGTTACCTGAAGCGCGGTGACGCGATCACCCATGAAATTGCCGAGAAGCTCGAAGCTGACGAAGCAATTGATGGTGTGAAGATCATGAGCGCTCTCAGCTGTACTGCTGTTCGCGGTGTCAACCAGAAGTCTTATGGTGTTGACCCGGCAACCGGCTTGCTCGTTGCTGACCACCACCCAATTGGTGTGATTGCTGCACAGTCTATCGGTGAGCCTGGTACCCAGCTGTCACTCGACTCTAAGCACCGTTCTGGTGCCGTCCTCGCTGACGACACCGCCCAGGGTCTGAGTCGTATCGAAGAACTTTTCGAAGTCCGCACACCAAAGGGTCAAGCCTACCTAACCGACATCGCCGGTCTGGCGAACGTCTGGGAAGAGGGCGACCACTACGTTGTCCAGGTTACCGCTGACGACGACGAGACTATTAGCTTCGAACTTGGCGAGCGTAAGGCTCACCTGGCCAGCGGTTCCGATGTTGCTATCGGCGACGTCGTAGCTGCTCTGGAAGATGGTTCGGAACCACTGATTGCCCCAATGGCTGGCAAGGTCGACGTTACCAAGAAGACCGTCGTCATTAGCCCAACCAAGCAGTCAGTCCTGCGTTACGAAATCCCTGGTTACAAGCAAATTGTCATCAAGGACGGTGAGCAGGTTGTGGCTGGCCAGCGTCTGACTAACGGTTCAATCAACCTGCACGACCTGATGCGCTTGCAGGGTGTAGAGTCAACTCAGCGCTACATCATGAACCAGATCCTCGGCATCTTTGCCGGTCAGGGTCAGAACATCGCCGACAAGCACCTCGAAATCATCGTGCGTCAGATGTTCAGCCGCGTTCAGATCGAAGAAGCTGGTGACAGCGACTTCGTAACAGGTGACGTGGTGTCGAAGCTGGCAGTTGCCGAAGCCAACGAGGAACTCCTGGCGGCTGGCAAGAACCCAGCTAAGCCAGTTCAGCTACTCCTTGGTATCACCAAGGCTAGCCTGTCGACTGACTCGTTCCTGAGTGCCGCATCGTTCCAGGACACGACTCGTGTGCTGATCGCTGCTGCTACCAGTGGTCGCGTTGACAAGCTGTACGGTCTAAAGGAGAACGTCATCTTGGGTCGCAAGATTCCAGTTGGTACCGGCGCTATTGCCGAAGAAGAGATCGACGAGCTGACCGCTCAGGACGAAGCCGACTTGGCTATCGTCAACGAAGACATGTAGTCCTCGCTTAGGTTACAGGTTATGGGGCCTCTTGACTCCCGGGCTATTACACCCGGTGTCAAGAGGCTCTTCTGTATGGAGACGTCGTTGACAAAACAGGATATACATTATAATATGTGATTAATGAACATCCATGAAGCGTTAGAGACGGCGCAAGACAGTGCGCACGAGCTGCTCGTAGAGCAGTTTGACGTCAAGCACGACATCCCTATGCGAGCTTCGGGTCACACTGATTTGTGGCCGGGTGACCGTTGGCCGGAAGCATATATTGCTGCCGGTGAACCGGAACTGGCAGCGCATGTCATGGAGAGTATCGCCTTTAGTCGACGACCTGATTATGCCTATCCGCATCTGATGCAGGGAAGCCATATGCTGGCCGGCGTAGAAACTCGCTGGATTCATCGCCAGGTGTACCGTTTGCAGGGCAACGGCGCGATGCGCTTGCCAAATGGTGAATGGGTTACCAAGGCGCTTGCGCCACCTACCCAGGCTCTGAGCGCGCTCGCTGTGGTCAAAGCAGGTCTAGAAGTACATGGTCCCTATGACACCCTGACCCCAGCTGCACTTGCACGCTCAACGCGGGCCCTCTACGCCCAGCGTGGCAACGAAAAGGGGCTGATTACTGCTCACAAGAAAGACGAACTAACGCGTAGCACGGCCGAACTCAGTCAGAGACTGAAGGCGCATGGCTCAGTGGTTGATGTAGCCGTGAACGCCCTGTCGGTACAGAACAATAGGGCAATCATTGAGCTGGCTAAGCGAACTGACGTATCGCTGGGTGAAGAATTCACCAACCAAGTTCGTCAGATCGAAGAGAAACTGGTGAGTGTGCTGCAAATCCATCGCTTTATCGAAGAGATACTCCCCGAGGATGTATTGGCCACCGCCCGCACGCCACAAGAAGCCCGAAGTTTGTCCGAAAGCCTCCTGACTAATTTCTATATGCCCCCAGAGCCGGCTGATCCGCATCCCGAAATCTCCTACCTCAGCATGGCCGAAACCATCGAAGTCGCTCGTTTGACACCGTGGTCCGAGGCTTCGCACGACTATCTAGAGCGTATTCTGCCGAAGATTGCCCAGGCTGGCGCTAGTGCCATGACTCGTTTCGAGGGTATTACACCTGGCAAGAATGCGGTTGACAACAAGGTGAGTCGCAAGCAGATTTGGCTGCCCACAGCTGCGCAGATTGTCCAGATTGACGCCAACAGCTTGTAATCTGTTGTAGCTCTTGCTTCAAACGTTGTAATCTGCTAAAATGAGCAGGTAAATTTAAGTGATTTGAGCCGTATGTGGCATACATATGCAGCAGTATAATCACACAACTCTGAAGGAGTTATATGCCAACAATTAATCAGCTGGTGCGCAAACCGCGCGCCAAAGCTCGTGACAAGAGTAAGTCACCAGCTCTTCAGCGTGTTACCAACAACCTGAAGACCAAGAACTACGAAAAGCACGGTCCACTGAAGCGTGGCGTCTGTGTGAAGGTCACTACCAAGACCCCAAAGAAGCCAAACTCAGCCCTGCGTAAGGTTGCCCGTGTGCGCCTGAGCAACGGCTACGAAGTCTGGGCTTACATCGGTGGTGAAGGCCACAACCTCCAGGAGCACGCCGTTGTGCTGATCCGTGGTGGTCGTGTAAAGGACCTTCCTGGTGTGCGTTACCACATTGTTCGTGGCACGCTCGACCTCCAGGGTGTATCTAACCGCAAGCAGGGCCGTTCTAAGTACGGTGCTAAGAAGGAGAGCAAGTAATGCCACGTAAAGTTACCAAATCTCTCGTTCGTGAAGTTAACCCAGACCGCGTCTACAACAGCGTCCAGGTTCAGAAGCTTATCAACCGTGTCATGATCAACGGTAAGAAGCAACTGGCAGAGCGCCTGGTGTACGGTGGTATGGAAAAGGCCGCAGCCAAGCTGAAGGTCGAAAACCCTATTGAAGTATTTGAACAAGCTTTCAAGAACATCACCCCAGGTGTCGAGACTCGTTCTCGCCGTGTTGGTGGTGCTAACTACCAGATTCCTTTCGAAGTTAAGGGCCAGCGCCAGCAGCACCTTACCACTATGTGGTTCGTGCAGGCAGCTCGCTCTCGTAAGGGTATGAGCATGCTTGACCGCATCGCCGCTGAGCTCATGGACGCTTACAACGGCCAAGGCGCCGCTGTGAAGAAGCGTGAAGACACGCACAAGATGGCCGAAGCTAACCGTGCATTCGCACACTTTGCTCGAGGCTAACTATGCACAGCCGCGAGTCATTGCCGGATACATGTCTACAGCAATGCGTGGCAGCTAATAATGAACAGCTTTGTGAGGTATTCAATGCTTTTTCGCCTGAGTGTGCAGGGCCAGAGCCCAGCGACGATGGAAAGATAGACTCACAGGTACAGATTCATACTGAACAGCACACAGCTTACTCTGTCCCGAAAGAACGGGATACGAGGGTCGGAATACTAGTGTGCAGGAACATCGGACTAAACAATGCCGTTAAAGAGCTTGTAGCTACTACTAACGAGCAAGAAGGAAGACTATTTTAGGGAAGGGAACCTATGGCAGATAAGAAAACAGCAATGAAAGACATCCGGAACTTGGGCATTATTGCTCATATTGACGCCGGTAAGACAACAACCACCGAAGGTATTCTGTACCGCACCGGCCTGAGCCACAAGATTGGCGCTGTGCACGAAGGTGAGACGACTACCGACTGGATGGCCCAGGAGCGTGAGCGTGGTATTACCATCGTGGCCGCTTCTGTTACCTGTTTCTGGAAGGGTCACCAGATCAACATCATCGACACCCCAGGACACATTGACTTCACCGCCGAGGTGGAGCGTTCACTGCGTGTGCTCGACGGTGCCGTCGTGGTATTCGACGGTAAGATGGGTGTGGAATCACAGTCCGAGACCGTTTGGCGCCAGGCTGACAAGTACGGCACCCCACGTCTGTGTTTCATCAACAAGATCAACCAAACCGGTGGTGACTTCTACAAGTCCCTCGACACCATTCACGCTCGCCTGAGTAAGCGTGCGTTCCCAATCCACCTGCCAATTGGTTTTGAACAGAGCATCAACGGTGTTGTCGACCTCGTCGACATGAAGGCGTACACCTACACCGAGTTCCATGACAAGCAGCTCGTTGAGGGTGAAATTCCTGCCGACATGCTCGACCAGGCCAAGAAGTACCGCAGCCTGCTTATCGAAAACGCGGTTGCCGAAGACGAAGCCATGCTCGAGAAGTACTTCGAGGTCGGCGAAGAAGGCCTGACTGTTGATGAGGTCAAACAGGCTATCCGTACCGCTACCCTAACCGGTAAGTTCTTTGTCGTCACCGGTGGTGACGGCCGTGGTGTGATGGTAGAAAAGGTCCTGGACCTCGTTAACGACTACCTGCCAGCACCAAATGACCGCTCTAACGTCTGGGGTACACACCCCAAGACTGGCGACGAAATCGAGCGCAAGCACGACGAGTCTGATCCATTCTCAGCTCTCGCCTTCAAGATTACAACTGACCCATTCGTGGGTAAGCTGGCCTACTTCCGTGTCTACTCCGGTAAGATTACCGCTGGTTCATACGTACTCAACAGTTCGACTGGCGAGAAAGAGCGCGTTGGTCGTATCGTCCGTCTGCAAGCCGACAAGCGTACCGACGTAACCGAAGTTGGCGCTGGTGACATCGCCGCTATCGTGGGCCTGAAGGGCACTACCACTGGTAACACCCTCTGTGACCCGAACAACCCAATCGTTCTCGAGAACATCACCTTCCCAGAGCCTCCGGTGTCTATCGCCATTGAGCCTAAGACCAAGGCTGACCAAGAGAAAATGAGCCTGGCCCTCGGCCGTTTGGCAGAGGAAGACCCAACCTTCCGTGTTCACACCGACGAAGAGACTGGTCAGACCATCATCTCTGGTATGGGTGAGCTTCACCTGGAAATCCTAGTCGACCGTATGAAGCGCGAATTTAACGTCGAAGCTAACATCGGTGCGCCACAGGTTGCCTACCGTGAATCGATCCGCAAGAGCGATGTCGAAGCCCAAGGTAAGTTTGTCCGCCAGTCCGGTGGTCGTGGTCAGTACGGTGACGTCTGGATCCGTGTCTCACCAAACGAACAGGGTGCTGGTTTTGAATTCATCAACTCCATCAAGGGTGGTGTTGTCCCAACTGAGTACATCAAGCCTGTTCAGCAGGGTATTGAAGAAGCTTTAGCTAACGGTATTATCGCCGGTTACCCAGTTGTCGACGTCAAGGCTGAGCTGTACGACGGTAGCTACCACGAAGTTGACTCCAACGAAATGGCCTTCAAGATTGCCGGTTCGATGGGTATCCAGGAAGCCGTCAAGAAGGCTAACCCAGTCCTGCTGGAGCCTGTCATGAAGGTCGTCATCGTAACTCCAGAAGAGTTCATGGGTGACGTCATTGGTGACCTGAACAGCAAGCGTGGTCGCATCGAATCGATGGAAGACCTGGCCAGCGGTATCAAGGAAATTACATCCTTTGTCCCCTTAGGCGAAATGTTTGGCTACACCACTAACCTGCGTAGTACGACCCAGGGTCGTGCCAGCAGTTCGATGGAGCTAGACCACTACGCTGATGTGCCAAGCCACGTGGCTGAAGCCATCATCGCCAAGAACGCTAAGTAGCTTCTCTAGCCGTAAACCCCGCCCTTGACGCCCGGTGTAATAGCCAGCGCGTCAAGGGCTTTGGCAATTAGGGGCTGACCTCTTTACAAACCCCTGAAGTTTATCTATACTGAGTCAGTCACTTTGTGTGGGTTTTAGTATGCGTGTGCACTAAAACCTGTACAAAAGAGCTAGAGTCGAGCATCGGCTCAACATTTAATCAATAAATAAGGAGTCATTACATATGGCAGATAACTTTGACCGTAGCAAGCCTCACGTCAACGTCGGTACTATGGGCCACGTCGACCACGGTAAGACTACACTGACTGCTGCAATCACCCACGTGCTTGCCAAGCGTCTTCCTAGCAAAGTCAACGTTCCTAAGAACTACGACGAAATTGACAACGCCCCTGAAGAGAAGGCTCGCGGTATAACCATCGCTACTTCTCACCAGGAATACGAGTCAGAGAAGCGTCACTACGCACACGTCGACATGCCAGGGCACGCCGACTACGTTAAGAACATGATTACTGGTGCAGCCCAGATCGATGGCGCTATCCTCGTGGTAGGTGCTAACGACGGTCCATTGCCACAGACTCGCGAGCACGTACTGCTTGCGAAGCAGGTTGGTGTTCCAAGCATCCTAGTCTTCATGAACAAGATGGATTTGGCTGATCCTGACCTCGTTGAGCTGGTTGAGGAAGAAATCCGCGACTTGCTCGAGAAGAACGGCTTCGACCGTGATTGTCCTATCATCAAGGGTTCTGCTACTAAGGCCCTCGACGGTGATGTTGCTTCTGAAGACGCTATCATGGAGCTCGTTGCAGCTCTTGACAGCTACGTTCCAGAGCCAAAGCGCGAGCTCGACAAGCCATTCCTGATGCCTATTGAGGACGTATTCTCAATCAAGGGTCGTGGTACTGTTGCAACCGGTCGTGTTGAAGCTGGTATCGTCAAGGTTGGTGAAGAAGTCGAAATCGTCGGCATCCGCCCAACTAGCAAGACTACCGTTACTGGTGTTGAAATGTTCAAGAAGAACCTCGACCAAGGCCAGGCTGGCGACAACGTCGGTATCCTCCTTCGTGGTGTTGAGCGCGACGACATCGAGCGTGGTCAGGTCTTGGCTAAGCCAGGTTCTGTTAACCCGCACACCGAGTTCGACGCTGAAGTCTACATCCTTACCAAGGAAGAGGGTGGTCGTCACACGCCATTCTTCAAGGGCTACAAGCCACAGTTCTACTTCCGTACTACGGACGTAACTGGTGAAGTTGAGCTGCCAGCTGACAAGGAAATGGTCATGCCTGGTGACACTATCACCTTCAAGGTTAAGCTGCTTGCTCCTATTGCTATGGAGCAGGGTCTGCGCTTCGCTATTCGCGAAGGTGGTCGTACCGTTGGTGCTGGTGTTGTAACCAAGATCAACAAGTAATCAGACTTCTGATTGCTACGAAGAGCGCTCCGAAAGGGGCGCTCTTTTATTATGTACGGTATATCGTGGCCAATATAGCTGAGCGGTACTTGTAGCTCACGAGCAAACTCGTCAGCTACTCACTTCCTGCAGTATAATAGTCGGTAATGAGTGAAGGTTTTGTAGATTACTACCAGTTGCTGGGAGTGCCGACCGACGCCGAGGGGCAGCAGATTCGGGTGGCGTTTTTGCGTCTGGCCAAAGAACACCACCCCGATGTCGGTGGCTCCACCGAAGATATGCAAACTTTCACCCGGGCTT
Organism: Candidatus Microsaccharimonas sp.; assembly: GCA_035564115.1. Lineage (GTDB taxonomy): Bacteria > Patescibacteriota > Saccharimonadia > Saccharimonadales > UBA4665 > JACMPA01. The sequence goes on from DATMTN010000009.1 coordinate 27,559, forward strand.
ACCGTACTCTTATATCGGAGGCAAGCCGTCGAAAATATGATTTGCAACACGAATTCTACGCTGCGAAGCCAGGCAAGTACGGTCATTCCCAAGCTGATACTGGCGCTGGCGAGATTGATGACCTATCCGATGACGAGATTGATGAATTTCTGGACACGCTTTACAGGGAAGCTCGGGACAGCGCGGCTTTCGCTAAGCCCACCGTCAAACAGCGTATCAAGAAGTTGTTTGAGATCTAGCAGTCTCATGGTATAAATAGTTTCAATTATGACGAGACCTGAAGGCCTAGATGTATTAGAATTGCGTACCGACCAAGTGCGAAGTATTGCTCGTGTGACAATCTGCGGTGTAAACCGGCCAGTTCGAAACCGTATTTGCAATCTGACGTACGAAGTGATTTGCGGGGAAGGTATTATGGCGGTCGAGGGTGAGCTGCATGAGCTTCGACCTGGCGTTGTGGTGGATGTTCCCGCCGGACAAGCCTATCAGGACGCCGGTGAAGTGTCGTTTATCGTCACCTCAGAGCCGCCTTTCTGTCCCGAACAAGTTGAAATTGCTGAGCCACAGCTACCAGTCTCCCTGAGCTACCAATTGCAGTAAGGCTTCCCTTAGAAGTAAATTTGTTGTATAATCGACGTACCAATAACATTTTGTCGAGAACTCGCCCGGTCACTCATCACTCCGCGGAGAGGTTACGACAAGCAAATAACAGGAGTTATTAATCATGGCTGAAGCCGCAAAGACCGACCAAAAACAACGTATCCGTATCCGTCTAAAGGCCTACGACCACAAGGTTATCGACCAGGCTGCCAAGCAGATTGTCGACACCGCACTGCGTACTGGCGCAACCTTGGCCGGCCCCATCCCACTGCCAACTCGTAAGAGCACCTTTACGGTCGTCAAGAGTCCCCACGTCTACAAGAAGGGCCGTGAACAGTTTGAAATGCGTGTTCACAAGCGCCTGATTGATGTCTTCGAACCGACTCCTAAGACCATCGACTCCCTGATGAACCTGTCCCTTCCTGCCGGCTGCGACGTCGAAATTAAGATGTAAGGAAACCGCGAAAGCGAAAAAATAAAAACCGCAAAAGCTCACTAGAGATATTGCGGTTTTTTATGAGCAAAACTATGTGCGAAGAGTACACCACAGGTATAGAACATCCGAATCAGGACAGCTGGATTGCTGGTCTAGCTGGACAAATGTCGGAGGAGCAGAAGGCGGCCATGGCGGCGCGCTATGTTGGTGTACCCGAAGGCACAGTAGATTTGCCGAGCCTATACTACGCTGTTGAATCAGCCACGATGATTAACCATGCGCATCGGGCGACGCATGAGAGCACAAATCGTGGTGTACTAGGCATTGGTTCGATAGAAGACGAGGGCGAACGTGGCCGATTGCGAGCTGAGTACGACCAGCTCACGGGTAGAGCCAGTAAGGTACATGATTTTGTGCTTTGGTTTAGTCGTGTTTCACATGCTGCTTTTGTGGACCAAGAGCATATCTTGCCAAGTCGACGCGTTAAACACGTGTCGCTAGAACTAGGTGGTAACCGACAGTTTGGCGACTGGGAGGCGACCCATGCGCTAGACGAAATGGCTCGTAGCATACCCAGCGGTATCCTAAAGCTACAACCTGATGCGCGCTTGCGAATATACGGCCCACCGCGTGAAGGCAGTTTTCTGGACGATCGAATAGAATACGTGGATGAACAAAAACCAAAATACCGTCTCTTGCCTCAATACCAACTACCGTCAAAAGTCCATCAGACACAGCGAACGTTCGACAATCATGGGTACGATGATTTCGTGGTATTCCGACGTCGTCGCACCGTTGCTGATATTTATGTGCCAGGCCAGTCGGATGTCGTTATATTCAAAGAGTCGCTTGGTATGTTGGTGATGTCGATGATTGCACCGGAAATGCGTAGTACAATCGCGGAAGACTGTAAACAAGTGTTTGAGGCGGTAAGATCGAAGCGTGACGTCGAAGGGGCCACGCCAGTAAATCTTACTAATACGCCAGGAGCTATGCTGGCCGGGAGCTATTTCGAAGAAGATATCAGTAGCCCAGCTGGTGTTTCCAAGAATACTATCGTCATTTCTGCACACTATGTCGCCGGAGTTGGCGAAAAGTTTGCCGATCGAGGCTACGGCATAGCTGCCTAGACTGCCTGCTGCCCTGATTGTATATGTATAATTTGCAACACCTTGACAGGGGTTAGCATTTTATGCTAATCTGTTATGGTATCAAACGAGTGTAAGTAACTTGGTTCGTTAGGAAAGGTCATCCCGACAGGGGTAGAAACCGCCAGCAACCAAGGCTTTTTATGCTCAGGCCTGATCATATTTATAAAAATCGAATCACTAGATATAGGGATTCATAAAAACGTAAGGACACTATGAAAGCGTTGATTACACGAAAGGTTGGCATGACCAGCACCATCGCAGACGATGGCGTTGTGACTGCTGTTACCTTGCTTTCCGCTAGTCCCTGTGTCATCACACAGGTCAAGACCGACGAAGTTGACGGCTACAAGGCTGTACAGCTCGGTTTTGAAGAGGCTAAGGCAGCTCGCGTTGCTAAGCCACAGCAAGGCCATGCCGCTAAGGCTGGTATTAAGGTTCTCCCGAAGATTATTCGTGAGTTCCGCGTAGACGAATTAACTGAAGACCTCAAGGTTGGCGAAACTATCAACCCCGAGGTCTTTTCAGTTGGTGACACCGTCCACGTCACCGGTACCACCAAGGGTAAGGGTTGGGCCGGTACTATTAAGCGTCACGGTTTCCACCGCGGCCGTAAAACTCACGGTGGTCGCAGCTACCGCCGTGTCGGTTCGATCGGTTCGATGTACCCTCAGCACATTCTGAAGGGCAAGAAGATGGCCGGTCAGTACGGTCACGAGCAAGTAACTGTGCGCAACCTTAAGATCGCTCTAGTTGACACTGAACTCGGTGTTATCGGTGTGACTGGTGCTGTGCCAGGTCCCCGCAAGAGCATCGTTGTACTGAAGGGAGCTAACTAATGTCGGTAGCAACTTTCACTAAATCAGGCACCAAGGCTACGACTGCCGCTAAGCTCGACAAGAGCATCTTCGGCGTCGAAGTAACTAACCACGAGCTGTTGAAGCTCGCCTACACCGCGTACCTCGCTAACGGTCGTGAAAACCTCGCTGTTACCAAAACCCGTGGTATGGTTACCGGTTCTAACATCAAGCCATGGAAGCAGAAGGGCACTGGTCGTGCTCGTTTCGGTAGCCGCTACAACCCAATCTGGCGTGGTGGTGGTATTGTTTTTGGCCCAACCGGCGAAGAAAACTACCGCAAGGAACTGAACGTCAAGGCTAAGCGTCAGGCTATCCGCCAGGCTCTGACCCTCGCTGCCGATAGCGGCAAATTCATTGTTGTCGAAACTATCGAGTCTAAGGATGGCAAGACGGCTGAGCTCGCAAAGCTGCTCGCTAAAGTCGGTGCTTCCAAGAACACACTCGTTGTGGTCGCCAGCAAGACTGTCGAGCTAACCCGCGCTACCAGCAACTTGACGAGCACCAAGCTGGTCACCGCCAGCTACCTGAACGTCTTTGACATTCTGAACGCTGACAGTATTGTTGTGAGCAACGACGCTTTGGCTGCAATCACGAGCTGGTTGGCAGTTGAAGCCAAGAAGCCGGCAAAGGAGACTAAGTAATGTATAAGCAACTCATCCTGAGCCCAGTCATGAGCGAAAAGGCGTATGCCCAGAGCATGACCAAGAACACCTATGTCTTTGAAGTTCCTGCTGATGTCAACAAGCACAGCGTTGCGCGTGCGGTTGAGCAGCAGTTCGAAGTCAAGGTTCAAGGTGTAAACATCACGAACATCCCTGGCAAGGCAAAGCGTACTGTCTACAAGGGCGGTAAAGCTGTCGCCGGTCGTGAAACTGACACCAAGAAGGCATATGTCACCCTCGCCGAGGGCAACAGCCTGCCAATCTTTGCTGCAATCGAAGAAGAGGAAGCCAAAGTAGAAGCTACCCAGGAGAAACTGGACAAGGCTGCTGCTAAGGTTGCCGACAAAGAAGCCAAGAAGGCTGCAAAGGAGACTAAGTAATGGCTATTAAACAGTACAAGCCAACTACTCCCGGCCGTCGTGGTATGTCCAGTCAGGACTTCAGCGACATCACAACCAAGAAGCCTCTGCGCTCCCTGACGGTTGCGAAGCGCCGCGGTAATGGCCGTAACAACCAGGGTCGTATTACGACTCGTCACAAGGGTGGTGGCGCCCGCAAGTTCTACCGTATCGTGAACTTCAACCTTGCTCTCGGTACAGAGGCTACCATCGAGCACATTGAGTACGATCCAAACCGTTCAGCTCGTATCGCTCGTATCAAGGAGCACAACGGTACCTACCACTACATCATTGCCGCTAAGGACATGAAGGTTGGTCAGAAAATCCACGCTTCCGAGGAAGCAGCCATCGAGATGGGTAACCGCTTGCCACTGAAGGCTATCCCAGTTGGTAGCACCATTCACGCGATTGAAATGCAGCCCGGCCGTGGGGCTCAGATGGTGCGCAGTGCTGGTAACAGCGCTCAGCTGATGGCCAAGGAAAACGGCTACGCTCAGGTTCGCCTGCCAAGTGGTGAAGTCCGTCTGATTAACCTGGAGTGCACTGCATCCCTCGGTGTTATCGGTAACGAACAGCACCAGAACGTTAAGATCGGTAAAGCTGGTCGTTCACGTCACAAGGGTATTCGTCCATCTGTCCGTGGTGTCGTTATGAACGCCGCTGATCACCCACACGGTGGTGGTGACGGTGGTCGTCACGGTATGGGTAAGGACCCCCGCACCCCATGGGGCCAGAAGACGCTTGGTTTCAAGACCCGCAGTCGCAAGAATACTAGCCAGTTCATCGTAAGAAGCCGTCACGCGGCTAAGAGGAAATAAGGAGTAAGGTATGAGTCGTTCACTCAAGAAGGGTCCGTACATCGATTTCAAGCTCGCAAAGAAAGTTGCTGCGCTTGGTAACGATGACCGTACCATCATCAAGACCTGGGCTCGCGCTTCGACTATTTCTCCGGAATTCGTCGGTAAGACCATTGCTGTACACAATGGCCGCGTGCACGTCCCAGTATTCGTGACAGAAAACATGGTTGGCCACAAACTCGGTGAGTTTAGCCCAACCCGTAAGTTCCGCTCACACGGCGGTAAATTGGCCAAGAAGTAGGAGATAGATATGCCAGTACAAGCAATCGCCAAGGGAGTCCGCATGAGCCCACGCAAGGTCGCAGTTGTTGCTGCCCTCGTTCGTGGTCGCACAGTCGCTGACGCCCTAACCATCCTCGAGCACACGCCACGCCGTTCAGCGCTCCCAGTGCTGAAGGCTATCAAGAGTGCTCAGGCCAACGCCGATCACAACCATGGCTACAAGCCAGCCACTCTGCAGATTACTGAAATCAGCGTGACCCACGGTCCACGTTTGAAGCGTTACCGCCCGGCTGCACATGGTCGTGCACTGCCATTCCAGCGTCGTACTTCACACATCCGCGTCGTCGTCGACGGCGAACAGCGCGAAGTTAAAAAACCAACTGCCGCTAAGCCAGCAGTAAAGAAGGAGGAAAAGTAATGGGTCAGAAAGTAAACCCCATTAGCATGCGCCTCCAGGTTAACAAGGACTGGCGAAGCAAGTGGTTCGTAAACAAGCGCGAATACGCCAGTTACCTTCGTGATGACCTGGCCGTACGCAAGCTAATCAGCGATAAGCTGGGTAGCCGCGCCGCAATCAACAAGGTTGACATCAACCGTACACCAAACCTCGTGACGGTTACGATCACTACTGCTAAGGCAGGTGTCGTTATCGGTCGTGGCGGTTCTGGTGCCCAGGAACTGAAGGATGCGATCACTCGTATCTACAAGTCGGACGTTCGGGTAAACATCGAAGAAATCAAGAAGTCTGAGCTCTACGCCAAGCTCGTGGCCGAGAACATCGCCCACCAGCTGGAGCGCCGCATGAGCTTCCGCCGTGCAATCAAGAGCTCAGCAGCCGCCACTATGCGTGCTGGTGCCAAGGGTATTCGTATCGAGGTAGCCGGACGACTGAACGGTGCTGAAATGTCCCGCCGCGAGAAGACTGTTGAGGGCTCTGTCCCACTACACACCTTGCGTGCTGACATCGACTACGCTGGTGTTCGCGCCAAGACTGCCGCCGGCATCATTGGCGTGAAGGTTTGGATCTACAAGGGGGAAGCGTAAGATGTTAATTCCTAGTAGAACTAAGCACCGGAAGGTGCGCAAGGGCAAGATCCGTGGTGTCGCTACCAGCGGCAACTACATTGCCTTCGGTGATTTCGCCCTCCAGGCCCAGGGCCACGAGCGCATCACCAGTCGTCAGATCGAGGCAGCTCGTCAGGCGATGACCCGCTACATCAAGCGTGGTGGTAAGATCTGGATTCGTATCTTCCCGCACACGCCTGTTACCCGCAAGCCACTTGATGTCAAGATGGGTAGCGGTAAGGGTAACCCAGAATTCTTCGTCGCCAAGGTTCGTCCTGGCACCATCCTGTTCGAAATGCAGGGTGTCGACGTCGCAGTTGCCCGCGAGGCCATGCGCCTCGCAGCACACAAACTGCCGGTGAAGACTAAGTTCCTCACCCGGGAGGAGTCATAATCATGAAAATTACAGATATCCGCAAACTATCAACAGCAGAGCTCACTACCGAGAGCACCAAGATCCGCGAAGAGATCGCTGACCTCCGCCGCCGCCTGAGCAGTGGTGAGATTCAGAATGTCCGCATGATCAGGGTTAAGCGCAAGGATCTCGCTCGTCTGTTGACTGTGTTGAGTGAGCAATTAGTAAAGGAGGCCAAGTAATGGCTAAGACATTGACCGGAATTGTGTCTAGCGACAAGGCCGACAAGACTATTGTCGTCACCGTACACACCCGCAAGACGCACCCGTTGTACCGCAAGCAGTACAGCGTGAGCAAGAAATTTATGGCTCACGACGAGAAGAACGAAGCTCGTGTTGGTGACAAGGTTGAAATTATCGAGACCCGCCCCCAGAGTGCTCGCAAGCGCTTTGCACTCAGCAAGATCGTTGAAAAGCCACTACTACGTGAAGATACGTTGGCTGTTACTAAGTCTGACGACACTGGTGCTAAGCCAGAGTCCAAGAAGGCCAAGGAAGATAATACTGGGGAAGGCGAGGAAGCGTAATGATTCAGCAAGAAACTCGTCTGACCGTCTGTGACAACAGTGGTGCCAAGGAAATCCTTTGCATCCGTGTCCTCGGTGGTACCCGTCGCCGTTACGCCCGCGTTGGTGACGTTATCGTTGCGACCGTCAAGCAGGCTAACCCAAGCGGTAACGTTAAGAAGAAGACTGTCATCCGTGCAGTCGTTGTTCGCACAACTGAGAAGATCCGCCGCAAGGATGGTTCGACAATCAAGTTCGACGACAACGCTGCTGTAGTTATCGGTGACGACAAGAACCCTAAGGCTACTCGTATCTTCGGGCCAGTCCCACGCGAACTGCGTGATCTGGGCTACAGCAAGATCATTAGCCTAGCACCGGAGGTACTCTAATGAGTGTTAATCCTAAAGCAAACGCTCCAGCTGTCTACAAGATCAAGCTGAAGAAGGGCGACACCGTTGTTGTTCGCGCTGGTAAGTACAAGGGCAAGACCGGTAAGGTTCTGGCTACGCACCCCACCGAAAACAAGGTGACCGTCGAAGGCATCAATATCGTCAAGAAGCACGTCAAACCAAACCGCGAACACCCTCAGGGTGCAATCGTCGAGCTGACACAACCTATTTGGGTCAGCAAAGTATCGATCGTGGAGCCAACCTCAAAGAAGGCCAGCCGCATCGCTGTGACTGTCGACAAAGATGGTAACAAGACTCGTGTCTACAAGAAGACCGGAAAGGAGATTAAGTAATGGCCGAAACAACTACCAAAACTGCAAAACCAGCAGCCAAGAAGACCGTTGACGCTACAACTGCTCGTCTCCGCGTCGACTACAATACTAAGTTCGTCCCTGAGCTCGAGAAAGAGCTGGGCCTGAAGAACGTACACCAGCTACCAAAGCTGGAAAAGATTGTTCTGAATATCGGCCTCGGCCGCGCCAAGGATGACAAGAAGATCATCGAGACCGCCAAGAACACCTTGACCAAGATCACCGGTCAGCACCCTCAGGAAACCTTCGCCAAGAAGTCTATCGCCGGTTTCAAACTGCGTGAAGGTAACATGATCGGTCTCAAGCTGACCCTGCGCGGCGACAAGATGTACGAATTCGCTGATCGTCTGATCAACATCGTGCTACCTCGTCTGCGTGACTTCCACGGTGTTTCAGCTAAGGCTTTTGACAAAGCTGGTAACTACAGCCTCGGTTTCAACGACCAGTCTGTTTTCCCTGAGCTGACGTTTGACGAGACCACTACCGTTCACGGTATGCAGATCGTATTCGTAATTAGTGCTCACGAACAAGCGCACGCTAAGGCACTACTGACCAAGTTTGGTATGCCATTCGAGAAGGAGAACAAGTAATGGCCAAGAAATCAGCAATCGCCCGCGACCTGAAGCGCCAGAAGATGATTACCAAGTACGCTGCAAAGCGTGCCCAGCTGAAGGAGCTTGGTGACCTCGAAGGTTTGGCTAAACTGCCTCGCAACTCGAGCCCAACTCGCTGGAAAAACCGTTGTATTGAGACCGGTCGTCCCCACGGCTACATGCGCCAGTTTGGTCTGAGCCGTATTAGTTTCCGTGAGCACGCAAGCAAGGGTGAAATCCCTGGTGTAACTAAGAGTAGCTGGTAGAAAGGAGCCTATAGACATGAGTACATCTACCGATCCAATCGCAGACATGCTATCGCGCATCCGTAATGCTATAGCTGTTCGCAAGAATCAAATCACATTGCCTCACAGCAATGTTAAGGAGTCAGTTGCCCGTCTTCTGAAAGATAGCAACTTCCTGACTGATATCAAGGTTACTGACGCTGAAGTCGGTAAGACCTTGATTGTCACCATCAACGACGAGCGCGAAAACGCTCGTATCACCGAGATTGTTCGCATGAGCAAGCCTGGTCGCCGCTACTACGTAGCAGCCAAGGATATTCCAACCGTCAAGCGCGGTCGTGGCCTTGTCATCATCAGCACCAGCAGGGGCATGATGACTGGTGACGAAGCCAAGCGCCAAAAGGTTGGTGGTGAAATAATCTGTAAAGTTTACTAAGGTTCTAAAGGAATAAAATAATGAGTCGAGTAGGAAAACAGCCAATCGCACTGCCGAGCGGCGTGACAATCACTGTCGATGCGAACGAAATCACGGTCGCAGGCAGCAAAGGCACCCTCAAGCAGTTCACTATGCCTGGCATTATCGTCAAGCAAGAAGGTGACCAAGTACTAGTAAGCCGCGAAACTGACGAAGCCGTTCACCGTGCCAAGCACGGCCTGATGCGCACTCTCGTGAGCAACATGGTTACTGGTGTATCAACCGGTTTCAGCAAGAAGCTGGAAATTAACGGTGTGGGTTACCGCGTCGCAGCTCAGGGTACAGACCTGAAGCTGAACCTTGGTTTCTCCCACGATGTCATCTACAAGATGCCAGCTGGTGTGACTGCAGCTATCGAAGGTACCAACATTACTGTCAGTGGTATCGACAAGCAACAGGTTGGCCAGGTTGCGGCCGAAATCCGTGCCCTCAAGAAACCTGAACCATACAAGGGTAAGGGTATTAAGTACGAAGGCGAGCGTATTATCCGCAAGTCTGGTAAGTCAGGAAAGGAAAAGTAGTATGAGCAAGCTCACCACAAAGCAAGCAAACAGCCTGCAGCGCGCGAACCGTGTTCGTACTGCTGTGACTGGCACCACGCAGCGTCCACGTTTGAGTGTTCATGTTAGTAACTTGCACGTCAGTGTGCAGATTATTAACGACGAAACTCACCAGACACTGGCAGCTGTCTCGACCGTAGGTCAGAAAATCTCTGGGACTATGACTGAGAAAGCTACCTGGGCCGGCACTGAAATTGCCAAGAAGGCCAAGACTGTCAAGGTTACCAAGGTAGTCTTTGATCGTGGCAGCAAACTGTACCACGGCCGCGTCCAGGCTCTTGCCGACGCTGCACGTAAGGAAGGACTGGAGTTCTAATATGGCAGAAGCACAAACACAAGCTGCACCAGCTGCAGCGCCAACACAAGGTCCAGCTCCACAGCAGGGTCGTGGTGGTTTCCAGGGTGGCCGCGGTGGCAATGATCGCCGTAACCGCCGTCCTGAGATCCAGCCAGAAGAGAAGCTCTTCGATGAGCGCACTCTGCACATCGACCGTGTCGCACGTGTCGTAAAGGGTGGTCGTCGTTTCCGTTTCCGCGCACTCGTCGTGGTCGGTGACAAGAAGGGTCGTGTCGGTATTGGCATGGCTAAGGGCGCCGATGTTACTGCTGCTGTTACCAAGGCTACCGAAGTTGCTAAAAAGCACTTCATCAAGGTTAACCTCTACAAGGGTACTTTCCCACACGAGACTGAAGCTAAGGTCGCTGGTTCACGCATTTTGCTGAAGCCAGCTGCCCCTGGTACCGGTCTCATCGCCGGCGGCGTTGTTCGTACCATCCTTGAAGTTGGTGGCGTCAAGAACGCATTGTCTAAGTCACTGGGTTCTAGCAACAAGGCGAACACTGCCTACGCTACTATTGCCGCCCTGGAGTCACTCGTTCCTGCCAAGGAATGGATCACTACTAAGGCTAAGCCATCTACTAAGGCTGTAAAGGCCGAGAAAGCCGCTCCGGCTGAAAAGGCTGCGCCAGCTAAGACCGAGAAGAAGCCAGCTGCAAAGAAGGAGTCTAAATAATGAAGTTCAACGATCTCGAACTCACCAAGGCCAAGCGCGGCAAGCGCGTTGGTCGCGGTATCTCAGCCGGTCAGGGTAAAACCGCCGGTCGTGGTACCAAGGGTTACGGCGCCCGTGCCGGTTCCAAGGCTAAGCCAGGTTTCGCTGGTGGTCAGAACCCACTGATGCAAGCTTTGCCTAAGCTGCCTGGCTTCCGTAGCCTGCGCACCAAAGCCGAGAACGTCCACACGGGCCAGCTCGAGCAATTTGGCGGCAAGACTGTCGATGCACACGTTCTGGCAGAAGCTGGTCTCATCAGCGACGCACACGTTCGTGTCAAGCTCATCACCGGTAAGGGCGAGCTAACCAAGAAGGTCACCGTCAAGCTGCCAGCTATCAGTGCATCTGCACTCGAGGCTGTCCAGAAGGCTGGTGGTACTTTCGAGCAGACCGCTCGTGCCCAGCGTGCTATTACTTCTGAGAAGTCACGCAAGGCCAACAAAGAAGCTAAGTAACCTACGCTTACTTCCAACAAAACACCCTTTTCGGAGGGTGTTTTGTTTTAGAATGGTAGGTATATGATTTTATTCGCTACCGATCTTGACGGGTCACTGGTGGGAGATGACGCTGCCATGCAAAAGCTTTTCGGCATACTGCAGCCGTTACGTGAACAAGGTAAGCTCAAATTCGTCTACGTAAGCGGCAGGTCTTACGAACGAATCAAAAGGCAGCAACCAGAAGAAAACCTCGCTCAACCTGATGCCATTATCGCTTCAGTAGGTAGTGAGATTTACATTAACGACTCGCTAGTGGCTGGATGGCAGGATAGCTTTAGTACGGGCTGGAACCGTGATGCTATTGCTAAGACGGCTGCTGAATTTACGAACCTGACATTTCAAGAGGAAAGCGAGCAGCGACCATATAAGATATCATTTGAGTCAGATGTTCCGAATAAAGCTGAGGTATTGCGACTTAGTAAAGCTCTGACAAAAGAGTTTCCTAATATTCAAGTTCTGTCTTCGCATGCTGGCCAATACGTGGATATTATGCCCACCGGCAGCGACAAGGGAAGCGCAGTGTTATATCTGGCAAAATTATGGAATATACATCCCGAAGATATTTACTCGGCAGGCGATTCTTCCAATGACATTACAATGCTTGAGAAGACAAAAGCAATCGTAGTCGGCAATGCTTACAAAGAACTTCATGACTGGTACGATGATCATCCGGG
>DATMTN010000010.1:0-45291 GCA_035564115.1 Candidatus Microsaccharimonas sp.
CTGATGAGGGGGCCATGATAGTTAGCTGGTTTGAATCCCCATCAGGAACCCTCAGCTGGATATGTAAAAACTGTAAGCTCGTGGTTAATAATGTTGACCAAGCTCAAAGTGAAAAGGATGGTGAATACTGGTTAAAAAATGCTAAAGCCTATAAGAAAAACATGAAAAAATACAATCGTCACGCAAAAAAATCTTTATAGTCATCATCCTGTACTAAGATATGTCGTATTTGCAGATACCGTCGGGATTCCTCAAGTCCTCGACCAAGCCGTCATTGCAAAAGTGCTAAAGGCCGCCGAAACTGCAGCCTAGTGATTTTGCTATACTAAAATTATGCAAAGAATCGCCACCCGTATATTCATCTGTGCCTCTGTTACATTTGGTCTTATCGGGATACTCATGATCCTGACGACACCTTTTGGCCCAAATAAGCCCGATTCTCACACAACTGAAGTACTTATGAAACTTCTGGGCATAAATGTGTTTGTAATTTTGCCGTCATTTGCAATCAGCATTGCTGGTAAGTATCTGAAGAGTAAATCTTAGCTCGCCACCTTTTTGTTACGAGTGCTTCAGAAAGAGTGTGTCGAGCACTATAAAAATAAGCACGATTGCGACGTTCGTAATGAGTCTCTGCCAAAAGTGATGTCTAAAAAATGCTATATCCACTGCCACGATAGTAACCACCATGAGTAGTACTAAAATAAGCTGTATTACATTCTTGTCCATACTTTGAACTCCTAACTTGAAAATATACGACCAAGATTGTGCCGGGTCAAGGGTATCGCTTATGCTAAAATACGGGGCATGAGAGCAAGAAAAGTGCCCGAAATAACAGCGGTATTTTGGATAGCCAAGCTGCTGACTACCGCTATGGGCGAGGCAACATCTGACTACCTCGCTAACACCATCAGCCTGTACTTGGCTGTCGCTGTTGGTTTTGTGATCTTTGTACTGGCATTATGGCTTCAATTCCGAGCCAAACACTATACGCCATGGACCTACTGGTTCGCCGTCGCGATGGTCGCCGTGTTTGGCACCATGGCAGCCGACGTCCTCCACAAACAATTTGGCGTGCCATACACTGCATCGACTGCGTTCTTTGCAGTGTGCCTCGCCGTAGTGTTTACCGTCTGGCAACGGGTCGAGCACAGCCTATCTATTCACAGCATTACCACCCCGCGGCGCGAGGTCTTCTACTGGCTGACGGTTGTTACTACCTTTGCCCTTGGTACAGCAGCAGGGGATTGGACTGCGTACAGCTTGGGCCTGGGCTATTTGAGTTCCGGCTTCCTGTTCGCAGCAGTTATTTTAGTGCCAGCGATTGGTCGCTACCTTAGACTCAATGGGGTCGTAGTGTTCTGGTTCGCCTACATCATCACGCGGCCTTTGGGCGCCTCATTTGCTGACTGGCTCGGTAAGCCCGTCCCGGCCGGCTTGGGCCATGGAGACGGCACAGTCAGCGCCGGCTTAACAATGGTAATAGTGCTGTGCGTGGCTTACATGACCTTCAACCGACACGAACGACAGTCAGAAAACACGCTACATTCCTAAATGAGCAGCCCGTGACCTGCCGGGCATATTTGCTATACTAGATAGACTTATGACATCTCCACATCCCGAGGAAATACATCGCTCACATCGTGCTGGCTGGCTGCGTGCCGCTGTTCTGGGTGTCGATGACGGCATCGTCTCTACCTCTAGCATTATGCTCGGCGTCTTGGCGGCCAAGGCGAGTAGCACTGCTATCCTAACTACCGGCTTTGCCGCCCTGACAGCCGGTGCGCTGTCCATGGCCGTAGGTGAATATGTCTCGGTTAGCTCACAGAAAGACTCCGAGGAAGAAGACATTGCCATTGAGCGCCGGTCACTCGCCAAAAATCACGATGCAGAGTTGGCTGAGCTCGCCGCTATCTACGAAGGCCGCGGTCTCCAACCAAAACTTGCCTTAGAGGTCGCCAAACAATTGCATGAGCATGATGCCGTAGCCGCCCATGCCCGCGACGAACTGGGCATCGACCACGAAGACCTTGCCAAACCAGCTCAAGCGGCTATCGCTTCGGCAGTCGCCTTTTCGATTGGTGCACTCGTGCCCATCTTGGCAGCTGTAGTGGCTCCGTCAAGCGCGAATGGCTGGGCTATTGTAGTCGTGTCTTTGGTAATGCTCGCCGTATCCGGGGCAGTTGGTGCGATTATCGGCGGGGGACACAGGGTGCGGGCTGCCGCTCGCGTCTTCTTGGGGGGCGGTGCCGCCATGGCGATTACCGCATTCGTCGGCCACCTCGCTGGCACACATCTCTAGAAACTACGAGCTAGACTTTGTGCGTTTGTTGAGCACCCACTGTACCGATGGGCTGACGGCCTTGTCTGTCCGATGGATACAGCCCAACCAGCAGCAGGGACGGCGCATACCTTCCTGAAGTTCAGAAATCACTCGCTTGACGTGCTCGTCTCTGGTTTTTTGCTGCTTGACCGTCACGGTCCAGCAGATCCACTCGGTGCGGGCAAGCGGCGTGAGGCTTTGCCACTTAGCGAGAGCTTCTGGCTCAGCCATCAAAGCCTTTCGAAGATCTGCCGGTAATTCGTGAACGGTGCCGCTAGCTATTGGCGCTTTATTCATGCATTCAGTATAACGCAGCCAGGCGCCGAAAAACTTACAGGCTTTCGTGTGGTCATAGGTTTAGAATAGATCGTACCAAGTAATACGGAGGTCCCGACGATGCAGAAAATCACCCCTAACTTATGGTTTAATGGCAATGCCCAAGAAGCGGTCGACTACTACATATCTATTTTCCCTAATAGCCGCATCACCGCTACCGCGTACTATCCCAAGACTGCGGAAGAAGGTTTGGCGGACTTCCAGCTAAATCTCGCTGGCAAAGTACTCACCATTGAGTTTGAGCTAGACGGCCAAACGTTCCTGGCGCTCAACGCCGGTCCCGAGTTTAGCTTCAGTGAAGCCGTATCATTTATCATAGATTGCAAGGACCAGGATGAGATCGACTACTATTGGGAACGGTTGTCGCACGTTCCCGAATCAGCCCAGTGTGGGTGGTGCAAAGACCAGTTCGGCCTAAGCTGGCAAGTCGTACCGAACAATCTGGCTGAACTCATGCAGCGGCCCAATGCCTTCGCCAAACTCATGGAAATGAAAAAACTTGTCATTGCTGACTTCTAAGGTACGTAAGTAACTATTTTTATAGCCGGATGTGCGGCGAGGCGTTACGATGAGCGCATAGTAGGCGAGTCGGAGGAGGTGTGTCATGGACAAACAGCCAGATGTCAAAAAGCGCGTAGAACAGTTCTATAAGCTCCTAGCCGACTACGGCCTCACCGGTAAAAGCCAGCCGATGAATCAGCGGCAGCGTCAGGATATCAACAAGCTATTCCCTGATTAATCTGCGAATGACTCGGGAGTACAAACACCCACCCCTGGTGGGTGTTTTTTGAGTCGTTATTGCGCTTGCGTCCCGGATATGTCACAATACGGCTTACTAGAGAAGCTGCTAAAGAAGCGGACCCGGGTAACTGGGGAAGCCGTCTAGGAATTAATAAGTTAGATTTTCGTACGAGGAGCAGCTAAGTGTCCGGCCAGTCCAACCTTACCTCATGTCCGAAGAAAGAGGTAAGTAATACTAATGGCAAATAAGATTTTTGTAGGCTCACTAGCCTACACTGCAACCGACGACGACCTGAACGCGTTCTTCGCTGAAGCTGGTACCGTTGTTTCTGCAAAGGTTATCATGGACCGCGAAACCAACCGCTCTAAGGGCTTTGGCTTCGTCGAAATGAGCAGCGATGCAGAGGCTAAGGCTGCCATCGACAGCCTAAACGGTCGTGACCTTGCTGGTCGCCCCGTTGCACTGAGCGAGGCTCGTCCACAGGCTCCACGCGAAAACCGTGGCGGCTTCGGCGGCAACTCTTACTAATTTATAGTTTGAGTCAATCTAACAGGGGTCATTTGACCCCTGTTTTTTATTCTATTTCAATATAGTGGAATTACTCACTGTGCCCCAGTCGTACTGCTGCCACACTGGAAGTACTAGCTAACAGGAGGGCCACGATATGATGAGCGGTGAATTTATCCAGTTCAAGGGACACACCAGGGTGCAACGTTTCCAGCCACACCTCCAGCGGCCAAACCAAGCCCCACAAGCACCGAATAACAGCATGAAGACTAACTCACGCAACCAATATCGCGGCCACGGCCGCGGTCAATAGGGGGACACCATGAACAAGTACGGGCCCAAAGCTCACGAAAAAGTCCACAAAGCCATGGAAGAGCTCAAAGATGGTGAGCTGAAGGATAGTCATGGTAACAAAGTAACGAGCCGTAAGCAGGCCATTGCTATCGGCCTAGACGAAGCCCGCCGCAGCGGTGCGAAGGTTCCGAAGCAGTCATAGTAACTACGACGCCTCGCTCCAGCCTACAAAACATCTCACTGGGACATTTTGGGCGGCAAAGTTCCCAAAAAGTAGACCAGAACTTTGCCGCCACTCACACCGTCCGCTCCATCTAGCGGACGGTGTTTCATTTTTACATCACATCTGTTATAATAGGCGTCAAAGCAACCTAACTCTCTATTCGATTGCAGTTTGGGCCAAAATGCGCCGATAAGTGAGTGTGAACCAAGAAAGATTCAGATGGCAGAAAACATCCAAGACCCAGCGAAAATCCGTAACATTGCAATCATTGCACACGTTGACCACGGCAAGACGACGCTTGTCGATGGGCTTTTAAAGCAGTCTCAGACTTTCCGTGACAACCAGGCCGAAATGGGTCAGGAACTGATCATGGACAGCGGCGACCAGGAAAAAGAGCGGGGTATTACCATCACCGCTAAAGTTACTGCTGTGCAACACGGCGACTACCGCATTAACATCATCGACACACCTGGGCACGCCGACTTCTCAGGTGAGGTTGAGCGGACTCTGAACATGGCTGACGGTTGTATCCTTATCGTTGACGCCCAGGAAGGCCCAATGCCACAGACGAAGTTTGTGCTAGAGCGTGCCCTCGAAGGTGAGCTAAAGCCGATTGTTATCATCAACAAAATTGACAAGCCAGCTGCTCGTATCAAAGAAGTTGAAGACGAACTGGCTGACCTGTTCCTAGAACTAGCCGTTCACGAAGACCAACTGCACTACCCGGTCTACTACGCTATTGGCCGTGAAGGCAAGTCTTGGGCTACCGTCCCAGCCAACCCGGAAGCTGATGCTGCCGACCTGACTGCTATCTTCGACGCTATTATCGAAAAAATCCCAGCTCCAAGCATCGAACTCGACAAGCCATTCCAAATGCTCGTAACATCTCTCGCCTGGGACACCTA
Source organism: Candidatus Microsaccharimonas sp. (assembly GCA_035564115.1). Classification (GTDB taxonomy): domain Bacteria; phylum Patescibacteriota; class Saccharimonadia; order Saccharimonadales; family UBA4665; genus JACMPA01. The sequence continues at coordinate 5,331 of DATMTN010000010.1, forward strand.
CAAGGGTAAATACGCCATCGGCCGTATTACTCGCGGCAAGGTTAACCCTGGTGACACGGTTACTCTTTGCAAAAAGGACGGTACCCAGACTAAGGCTAAAGTGGAGCTCGTATTCATGAGCCATGGCGTAAGTAAATTTGAAGTGCCAGGTGGTGTGGCTGGTGACATCGTCCAGCTGACGGGTATTGGTGATGCGCAAATTGGCGAAACTATTGCTGACGCCAACGAGCCAGAGGCGCTACCAATTATTGAAGTCGAAGCACCGACGCTGCGTATCTACATGGGGCCAAACACGAGCCCGTTCAAGGGTCAAGAAGGCGAATTTAACACCTCTCGTCAGATTGCCGAGCGTCTGCAGAAAGAGCTCGAAATCAATGTTGGTCTGCGCGTAGAGGAAGACGGCATCGGCTTTACCGTTGCCGGTCGCGGTGAACTCCACCTCGGCGTGCTCATCGAAACCATGCGCCGTGAAGGCTATGAGTTCGAAGTTGGTCGCCCGCAGGTGGTCACCAGAGAAGAAAACGGCAAGACCATGGAGCCAATCGAAGAAGTTATCATCGAAGTCCCAGCCGAACACGTCGGTGCTGTCCAGATGGAGCTCGGTCAGCGCCGGGCGGTGCTCAAAGAGCAATTTGCCAGCCCTAAGGGCGTCACCAAGCTGGTCTACACTATGCCGACGCGCTCGCTCCTCGGTATGCGCAACGTGCTCCTGACGAACACCAAGGGCACCATCGTCATGAACTCCCTGACTATCGGATACGAAGAGCAGGGAGCTGCGCTGCAGCAACTTCGTCCCGGTGTGCTCATTAGCTTTAGTACTGGTACTTCTACTCCGTACTCTCTCCAGAACGCCGAAGCCCGTGGCACCACTTTCATCGGTCCAGCCGAAAAGGTTTACGCCGGTCAGATTATTGGTCTCAACACTCGCTCCGAGGATATGGAAATCAACATCTGTCGCCCCAAACAGCTCACCAACATGCGTACCAGCTCATCTGATGGTGTGGTCCAGTTAACTCCGCCGGTCATCTTCAGCCTAGAACAGTGCCTGGATTTCCTCGAGAGTGACGAACTCCTCGAAGTAACTCCCAAGAATCTGCGTCTGCGCAAAAAAGAGCTCGACCCCAACAAGCGCAAGCGACAGAAGTAAGCGCTCGAATACGCGTTAGCATTAGAAATAGTCTACAATCATTGCTATGTCAGCCGGCTACGAAAACGACCCAAATACTATATGGGAACGAACGCTCTTCCTAGAAGGTCTGAAAGAAGTTTTTGCCCAGCATATGGCCGTTGCTGCCATACAGTTTACCGATAAAGACGACAGCTTGACACTCTTGGCCGGTAAAGTTGAGCCGTTCAATGATGGCACGAAGACGCATCACGAAAACCTGTCCGCATTCGCAATTTGCCGCACGACGCGCGACTGGCAACAGCGCATCGTGCTAGGATTTGATGCAGCCATGTTCCCAGCTCATCTATATTCATACGACATCGTCGGCAGCCCAGAGTTATTTGGTCGACTGAATGAAAAAGATACTAAAATCGGGCGTCAGCATCTCCACAAGCTGCAGCGGACTGAGTTCACTCTAGCCCTGGCAGAGGACTGCAAACAGATACTTTTTAATGGGAATCGTGGCATGCTTAGCCCGTGGCACAAACTGCTTGGCATTGAACTGCCGCAACGGCCAATTGAATCTGAAACACCCGAACAGTAGTTGACTTGGAACCCATATCGTGCTAATGTATTAGTATTGTTATCGCGTTTTGAGAGACGAAAAATCAAGAACGCAAATCCAGAATCCAGAAGTTGTACGTAGTTTTACTTTAGGATTCATAGCAATCGCTACCTATTAACCAACTACAAATAAGTACAAACGAAGGATTTATTTTTATGCCTTATAACAAATACCGCTCAGCGTATCACGCTGGGCCAAGCACCAACAAACGTCGCCCAGGCTCAAGCTTCGGCGGCAGCAACCAACGCCGCTCTAGCGGTGGCAAGCGCCGTGGCCAGTACATCGACCCAAGCCGCTTCATCAAGGCCGCTGTGCCGGTCGTGGCTGGTGAAGAATACGTCCCAATGCACACCTTTGCAGAGTTCGAAGTCAACGACTTACTGAAGGCAAACATCGCCGCCAAGGGGTACACCACACCTTCACCTATCCAGGACCAGACTATTCCAGTCGCTCTGGAAGGCTATGACGTCATTGGTATCGCCAACACGGGTACCGGTAAGACTGCAGCTTTTGCGTTGCCAGCCTTGCACCAGCTGATGACCTTTGCTGACAGCCGGGCACTCATTGTGGCCCCAACCCGTGAGCTCGCCCAGCAGATCGAACAGGAATGCCGTAGCATCGCTAAGGGCAGTGGCCTGACCGGCGCGCTACTCATCGGTGGTTCTGCCATGGGCCCTCAGCTGCGTGACCTACGCGGCAAGCCACGTATCGTTATCGGTACGCCTGGCCGTATTCAAGACCACCAGCGTCAGGGTACGCTTGATCTCAGTAACTTCAACATCATCGTCCTCGACGAAGTTGACCGCATGCTCGACATGGGCTTCGTGGAACCAGTGCGTGAAATTCTCACCACCATGGCACCAGAGCGCCAGTCGTTCTTCTTCTCGGCCACGCTTGATACGCGTGTCAAGAATCTCATCCACTCATTTGCCAAGGATCCAGTCACCATCAGCCTGAAGGTTGGCGAAACTGCCGACAGCGTCAACCAAGACGTTGTACGCTACCGCGGCACTCAGGAAAAGATGCAGAAACTGCACGACGTGCTGCTTGACCAAAATGTCGACAAAGTTATTGTCTTCGATGAAACACAGCGTGGTGTGGAACGCCTCAGCAACGAGCTTGTCGCTCGCGGCTTTGATGCCGACGCTATCCATGGTGGCAAAAGCCAAGGCCAGCGCCAGCGCGCACTTGATAAGTTCAAACAGAACAAGATTAAGATTCTGGTTGCTACCGATGTTGCCGCTCGTGGTATTGATGTCAAAGACATCACCCATGTCATCAACTACGGTATGCCACAAAGCTACGACGACTACGTACACCGCGTCGGTCGTGCAGGTCGTGCCGGCAAGACTGGTCATGCGCTGACCTTTGTCGAAGGCGCCTAAACATACCTGAGTAAATGACCAAACTGCGCGCCCTGCCACTCGAAACCTACCACGAATACCATGAGAAGCGTATTCAAGAGGAGACGCTGGCTATTGATGGCCTGTATGGGGTAATGCTACGGATCGATAGTGATCGATCGTTTGCGCTCATGCTACCAGCGCTTGTTACTGGCAAGCTGCCGAGTGGACCAGGCCAGCGCATCGCCGCTCGCATGCCCGACCGCCTAGATAACCCCGTCAACACGCAAGTCGAACTCTACGACGGCGTGTTTTCGGAGTTCGAAGACAGCCATATCCTTGTTCCAAGGCGTAGCTTCGGGCCCGAGGTCACGGAGGGCTTTTTCCTCCAGCACCAAGTCATTCTCGCTCGCTCTACCGAACTCCAGAGACAACTTGGTCTGCACCGTGCAGCCAACACCTAGGCTAAGTCGTAGCTCGTAGGGTACAATAACCCCATGATTACGACTTACTACAGCAAGGCGCGAGAACGAGCGCTGCAGTTGCTCGAGTCACCCCGTATCGGCTCCTGGATCGTCGTCAGCAATCCGACAGAAGCCGAGCTAGACAAACTGGCAACCGATTTCAAACTAGAACGCGACAACCTAACCGATGCCATCGACCCCTACGAAGCACCCCGTATTGAGGTTGAGGACAAGCGTCTGTACATCTACACCCGCTATTGTTACCCAGAAGGGGTGGAGATTGCTACGGATCCGCTGCTGATCATTTCTACTGAGGATCATCTCCTCTGCATCGTGCGTACGGACACGAACATTCTGGATCGTCTGACTAGCAATGTCATAGACGTCGTTACGACCCAAAAAACCAAGACGCTGCTGCAAATACTGGGCGAAATTAATTTATCCTACGAACGCCAGCTGAACCGGGTGTCCAAGCGTATTCTGCAACTGCGGGGTCGCATGCGCCAGGGCGAGATTAGCAAGCGCGAATTCATTGGCATCATCGAACTCGAAGAAGATATGAACGAGTTTTTGTCGGCCCTCCAGCCGCAGGCGCTACTGCTCAGCTCACTCCTGAATGGTAAATATCTGAAGCTGTACGAGCAGGACCGCGACATTATCGAAGACATTGAGCGCTCAACCGGTGAGCTCATCGAGCAGCTGCGGGGCCGTCTGCGTACCCTCAGCAGCATGCGTGCTGCCTACGATGCTATCGCTACCACCAACCTAAACGCCACTTTCAAACGGTTGACGTCGATCGCCATCTTCCTGACTATTCCAACTATTATCAGCGGTATCTGGGGTATGAACGTCGGCCTGCCGCTGCAACACTCACGCTTTGGCTTCCTATTCGTTATCGTACTCATTAGCACCTTCATCAGCGGTGCCGTCTGGTTCTTTAACCGCAAAAAGTGGCTGTAGGCTAGGGAAGAATTGCACCCTGAGTCGCACCGTGGTCGGTGCTACTGTCGTAGTTATCATTAGCCTGATCGAGCATGCCGATATCGTTGTTCGCGACATATTGAACAGCGCCGGGTAATTGGTCGCATGCAGTGGAGGGAAAACCATTTAGATCGTCCAGAAGTGTCTGAGCGTATTGCGCATCGAGTGCAGTGTGGCCATTCTCGTGCGTGGTCAGTGCCGTCATAAAAGCCTGCCAGTCTCCACTCAGCCCAGCATTGGCAGTGGTAGTCGGTTGCCAAAACGGCAGAATTTGGCCAATATGCACGCCCACTTTGGCATGTATCACATGGCACATACTAGCTGAGTCATGCACATAACTGTATTGCCACGAGATACGATATATCGTCTGCGCCGTGTATTGAGCGGTATCGCCAGTGGATTTTGGTGCGCACCGACGTACCTCGGCGCGAAGTGTGGCCGCATCATTGCCATAGATTTGATAGAAGTTCGGTGTATCAATAACCTTAGTCAGTCCATCGTGGTGCGTGGTCAGGTTAATTTGGCTGGGAGCCAGGGAAGCTGTGTATGGTACACATGTCTGTACCGACCCTGTGCCCTGCGTAGGGGCTGTGTGGGGCTGTTCCAGTGTGCTACTAGTAGTAGATACGGCTGCTACGATGTGGCTCTTCGGTAGTTTCAGCGGATCGGCTGATACAGTCTGCGCCCGATAGGTGCTGGCAAGTTGTAGCCCAGCCAAATACAGCAAGCCACCGAATACAACTGCGAATAATCCACTCGCACCAATCACTGTCCGAAAGCTCGTCCATTTCTTAGGTGCCTTATTGACACGACTACCGACCATACTTTCCACCTGTTGCGCTCCGTTACAGCTCTAGCAAGTTTTTCTTGCAAAAGTGTCAACATTATAGCATAAACAGTATTATTTTACAAGGGGTCGGCGGCCAGTGTACTATAGGAGAACATGGAGTTTATACGGACTACCGGTTGGGAGAGGGGTATCAAAGACCTAACAGCGCGGCTCACGCGTGAGTTGAAGGCAGACAAAAAAGTCTTGTGGCTCATTGGAGGCGGCTCGAACATCGAGGCATCGGTAAAAGTCATGGCTGCACTTCCCGAAGAAGAGACGAAGAACCTCAGTATCTTTATGACCGATGAACGTTACGGTGATGTTGGTCACATTCACTCGAACTCTAAACAACTTGTCGAAGCGGATTTTCAACCCAAGGAAGCCATATTCGTGCCGATGCTTCAGCCCGGCTTCTCGATGGACGAGACCCAGGAACGCTATGGCCAGGCGCTCGAACGGGCTATTGATCATGCTGACATTGTGATTGCCCAATCTGGTATTGGCGCCGATGGGCATATTGCCGGTATATTACCGCACTCACCGGCAGTACATGCCACCGGATGGGTCACCGGCTATCAAGCCCCAAATTATTTGCGTATGACGATGACCTTTGATGCACTGCGACGTATCGATGCCGCCTATTACATGGCATTTGGTGAAGATAAACGGGCCGCACTGACTCGTCTGCGTAATGAAGCCGTTCCGCTCGAGGAACAGCCCTCGCAAATTCTGAAAGAATTATCTGAAGCATATGTATATAACGACCAAATAGGAGATAAGACATGAAAATAGCCATCCATGGTCTCGGCCGTATGGGCATGCAAATTGCCCAGAAAATCGCCGAGAGTGAGCATACGATTATTGCCCACAATCGCAGCAAGGACAAGATCGACCACGCAATTGAGTTTGGAGCAGTTGGAGCTTACGAGAAACAAGATGTGCTCCATGCATTTGGCGATGAGCAAGTCATCTTGTGGATTATGCTACCAGCTGAGACCGTTGACACCGAAGTTGATGAGTGGCTCAAACTAATTCCCAAGGGCAGCATCATCATCGATGGTGGTAATTCCAACTTCAACCTCACCAAGCAGCTAAACGAAGTCGTCAAGGCGGCCGGTTCAACGCTGGTCGACATCGGCACCAGCGGCGGTGTCTGGGGCTACCAGAACGGCTTTTGCATGATGGCGGGCTCGGACGACGAAGCGGCCTTCCGCACCGTCGAGCCGGTCGTCAAAGTCTTAGCAGCACCCGAAGGCGGCTACAACTACTTCGGCGCCAGCGGCAGCGGCCACTTCGTAAAGATGACCCACAATGCCATCGAGTACGGCATCATGCAGGCTCTGGCCGAAGGCTATCGCATCCTGCATGAAGGTCCGTACGCCAATCTCGACCTGGCAGCCGCTGGCGAAGTCTGGCAGCACCATAGCGTCATCACCAGCTGGCTGAACGAGCTGTGTCGTGACGCCCTGCAAGAAAACCCAACACTCGAGGGCATTGACGGCTACGTATCAGAAAATGGCGAAGGCCGTTGGACATTGGAGACTGCCCAGGCTATGAATATTTCAATGCCCGTCCTTCAGGCTTCGCTCGATGTCCGCAAAGCGTCCCGTGAGGGTGAAGTTAGCTTCGCCACCCAGATGCTAGCTGCCATGCGCAATAAGTTCGGTGGTCACGCCATCAACGGTGACAAATGAGCAAAACCGCCAGCCTTGAACCCAGTATCATCGTTATCTTTGGTGTAACGGGTGATTTGTCGAAGCGCTATCTATTGCCAGCGCTGTACCATCTGTTCAAGGACGGGCAGCTCAATCCTGACACCATCATCCTGGGCCTTACTCGTCAATCCCTAGACGCTGACGAGCTTTTTAAGCATGTCGAGTTATGCATCAACGAAGTCGACAATGTGTGTGATCCAGTTGCACTACAGGCCATGCGTACCAAGACACAGCTGTACCAATTTGACCCCGCTGATAGTGCCGCCTACCCGCCACTGCTAGAACACCTCAACCATATCGAAGAGGAAGTCGGTATGTGCATGAACCGCCTCTACTACCTATCGATTCCACCCAAGCTCTTTAGTGATGTAGTAGCAAATATTGGTGCGGCCGGCCTGAATACAAGCTGTCAGCATGGCAAAGCCAAGACTCGACTGCTTGTCGAGAAGCCTTTTGGTCATGATCTAGCCAGCGCTGAGACACTGGTGAGCGAGACCAACGAAGTCTTCGAAGAAGCCCAAGTATTTCGCATCGACCACTATCTAGCCAAGGAGACGGTGCAGAACATCCTCAGTTTCCGTCGGCACAACCCGGTGTTTGCCAGTATTTGGAATTCGGCACATATTGCGCGTATCGACATTACCGCCAGTGAAAAAATAAGCATCGAAGGCCGCAAGAATTTTTATGAAGGTATTGGGGCGCTCCGTGATCTGATTCAAAGCCACTTACTGCAGCTCGCTGCCATCACGACCATGGACCTACCCCTAGAATTTGACGGTGACCACATCCATCTGGCCCGCCAAGCCCTCCTCGAGTCAATCGCTCCGGCCAACCCGAGCAAGGCAGTCCGCGGACAGTACGACAATTACCGCGACGAAGTAGAAAATCCCACATCGACTACCGAGACATTTGCTAGTTTAGAACTCGCCATTATGACTGAGCGTTGGCAAGGAACATGCCTGACTATCAAGACCGGCAAGTCACTACCTGAAAAACGCACCGAGATTGTCCTGACTTTCGCCACCGCCCAGGATGACTCACACACCACCAACACCCTGACATTCCGCCTACAGCCAAACGAAGGCATCCACTTGCAATTACGGGTCAAGAAGCCAGGATTTGTCGATGAGTTGCAGGAAGCCGTCATGGATTTTAGCTACGCCCAGGCATTCGGCACCGATAGCTCACATCCCGGCGCGTATGAACGAGTGCTCGTCGACGCCATCCGTGGCGACCGAACACTGTTTGCTACCAGTGGTGAGGTCCTTGCTAGTTGGCGCATCATTGAACCAGTTATACAGGCCTGGCAGGGGAATGATACCGACCTGCATAGCTACCCGAGCGGCTCAAACGGACCCAAGACGGCTGCTTGACCGGCGAGCAGCTCTTTTCCTTTGCGCCCAAAGGTGATTGAATAGATATATAACGCTTATGGTGGCCCCGATTAATTCTTCATGAAACTGAAACAGAAACTTACTCTCACCCTACTTTCATTTTTGGTAGTTGCTAGTCCACTACTGGGTATTATTGCGCCTGCAAAAGCTTCAGCGACAACCTGTCCATCTGGACAGCTCTATAGCTCATCAGACGGATCATGCCTGGCAGTCTGTAATGGTAATCCAAACCAAGTCACTTGCATGCCCCCTAAGACTCAAAGTGACTGTCCATCCGGAACACACATTAACGGCACCTTTCCCAACTCGATTTGTGGCTCAAGCAGCACTACCTCCGTCTGCTTAGGCCCAAACTATCAAGGATGCACTCCACCGACCAAGGCGAGTGACTGTCCATCCGGTTATTATTTCGTGGCAGCGGGTACGACCGTACGGCTATCGTCGCCAGATGCGGGCGGTGAAACATCCGTAAAAACCCAACAGGCAGGCTGTGCGGCAAGCAGCGCTAGCACATGTAAAAGTGGGACGTATTTCTCTAAAGGTGGGACGGTCACGAACGGAGGATACGCCTCGCTACTTAACTACTGCTCAACTTCACCGCAAAGTGAGCAAGACTGTCCGGCTGGAACCCATTTCCAAAACATTGAAGGCCCGGAATGTGTGCCCGCCTACATGGCCCCCCAGGGTCCAGGCGATTGTCGATCAACCGAGTACTACGTACCAAAGGGTGGCAAAATGCCCGATGGCACAACAAGTCAAATAGCTCAATGTGTAAACAAAGCCACGGAGCCCCGCAATGCGAGTGATTGTCCGTCCAATACATACTACATACCCCTTACTCAGGCAACGCCAGACCCTAATATCCAAACTGCCGGATGCCTCCTCAAGAAAGACTATCCCCGAGACGCCAGCGACTGTCCGTCGACAATGTATTTCGTGCCCGCCGGGTCAAACTATGTTAACTCCGGCTACACCAACGGCGAGGTGTCGGATCGAAACTACTGCATCAGTAAGTTCAATAACCCACGCAATCAAGCCGACTGCGGCGACATACGCAAAAAAGTCTACGAAGCCCACTACAATAACGACCCGAATACCGCTGCCTGTGTCGATCCACCATCACTCGCAAGCTGCGAGTACGACCCCTACAATAACGGTTGTGCGCAACTCTACGGTGGCGTTAACGGCAAGAAAGATTGTGAAAGTAATGCCGGTAAGCTTGGTTGGTTCGTCTGCGAGGTCATCGATGGCGTCCAGTCAGCCATCGGCGGCATCTACGACCACATCATTAACCCACTACTGACTGTTGAGCCAATCTCTACTAGTAATAAGACTGGTAGTCAGATTTATAGTGCTTGGTCGAACTTTAGGATCTATGGGGATGTCTTCCTGTTTATTGCCCTGCTTGTCATTGTCTTTGGGGAATCGATTGGGGGCGGGGTGATTGATGCCTACTCGGCGAAGAAGATCCTGCCTCGGCTACTGATTGCTGCCTTGCTGATTAACATCTCGTTCTACTTAGTAGCCATCATGGTGGATATTGCTAACATTGTCGGTAATGGCTTGTCTGACCTGATCATTGCACCGTTTAACTTGAGTGGGAACTTTAATTTGCAGGTGAATACTACAGGCAGCGTGGGGTTGACTACACTGTTAGCAGGAGCTGTCACTTGGGCCACGATATCCCTAAGTGGACAATTCCTAGCCTGGCTATGGTTCAGCATCTTGCTCCCACTCCTGCTCGTATTCCTCTCTATCCTAGTCGTCGTCCTCCTGCGACAAGCCCTGATTGTCTTCCTGGTGATTATCTCACCGGTAGCTTTTGCCTTGTACTGCCTGCCAAACACCGAGAAGTACTTCCGGAAGTGGTGGGATATTTTGTTTGAGACGCTGCTCGTCTTCCCAATTGTGACCGCGCTATTTGCCATGGGTAAAGTCAGTGCCTATATATTGAGCAACTCAAACAATGGGGCCCTCCTGAACGGCTTATCACAAATAATGGGCGTGGTGGCCCTGGTCATCCCGCTGCTACTCATACCGTTCTCGTTTAAGCTGGCTGGGGGACTACTAGGCCGAGCTCATGACTTAGTATCCGGTGCTCGAACCAAGATGAACCTGGGTGGGGCCACCCGTGAGCGTATCAAGGCACAAGGTGCTCGTAACCGCCTGCAGGCCCGTGGTGGTGCCTATGCCGCTCTCCAGAAGCAGGGCAGTAAGGGTGGTGCGTTTAGACGGAACACTGTGGGTCGACTCGCCAAGGGCACTAGTGGGCTCCTGGGTTATAACGTTGAGGCGGAAATGTCTGCAGCCCGCGCAGAGGTAGGCAAGACCCTGAATGACCAGATTGCAACTGGTAAGGACGATGAGATCCGTGGTTTGACGGTGAACAAAGCCTGGGCCAACAAGCAGTGGCGTATGGATGAAAACGGTAAACGAGTAAATGACTGGGTACAGACCGACAGCCAAGGCAGAACCCAATATAAGAGTCTCGGGGGTGCCTGGGTAAACGAAGCCGATGTCGACCGCGGCCACTCACGCTGGGGCAAGGATACCTTTGCACAGCAGACGGCGCTGTCCTATGAGATGCGTAAAGCCCAGAGTGAGGACCAGCTACAGACACTGGCTAAAAACTACCGAGTTGTTGCACAGGGTGTAGACGCTGCTGGGAATAAGGTTGGTGGCGGCTGGGGCATGACACAAGAACAGGCTGGTGGTGCCTGGATTGGTGCAGCCTTCGAACGTCAGAATGAGCACCTCGAATTTAAGGGTGTGAACTGGAAAACCGGCGAGCTCAACGTCGATGAAGCCACAGGACTTGCGGGCGGCGGTTTTGTAGACGAAGTCTACGAGAAGAAGGGTAGCTACCCAGTATCGCAAATGGGCTCAAATACCGTTGAACAACTCAAAAAAGCACATGCATCGACCGTGGAAGTTCTCAGGAGCTCTAGCGATCCAGATGTTCGAGCAAAGGCCGAGGAGCAGCAACGCAAGATAGCTGCGATTGCCGAAACCTTCATGCACGACGTTGGCACTGGCGGCGGAATGGTTGGTCAGACCGAAGATGGCGCGCCGATCATGGGTGCTCCAGCTGGCGGTGGGAAACGACAAGCCGGCACACAGGGTGCGGCACACGTTGCTGAACGTGTCGTTGAGCTTGCCGAGCTAACTGGTGTACGTACACAGCCTTTTGGTCCTGTGCGTGAAGGCCAGGTTAGGACTGATGATATGAGACCACAGAAGTAGGAATTCGAGGGCTAACTCATGGCAACATATAAAGTAATCCAAGACATCGAAGCAGAGGACCACATCCTTGGTCCGCTGAGTTTGCGGCAGTTTATCTACGCGCTCATCGCGGCTTTCTGTTTCTATATGTGCTACATCGTGGCGACGAAGCATGCACCGTTTCTGATGGCGCTATTCCTGCCGCCAGGCCTATTCTGCGCCTTCTTTGCGTTTCCATTTGGACAAGACCAGAGCACCGAGATCTGGGCACTCGCCAAGATTCGTTTCTTCTTCAAACCGCGAAAGCGCATCTGGGACCAGAGCGGCGTCAAAGACCTGGTGACAGTAACAGTGCCACGAAAAGTTGAAGTCAGACGGACAGATGGGCTGAGCCAAAACGAAGTTCGCAGCCGGCTCACCGCCCTCGCCAACACTATCGATAGCCGTGGCTGGGCCGTGAAAGACGTTGATGTTAACCTGTACAGCCGTCCAGGTCTGTTACCATCCGACACTGAATCTGACCGCCTAATTGGCACCGGCGCCATTCCGCAGCCAGTACCGACGTATGACATTCATGCTGCGGACGATATTCTGGACGCCCAGAATAACCCGATTGCCCAACAGTTCGACCAAATGATAAACGCCTCAAACCAAGCTCACCGACAGCAGCTCATGGGGCTCATGAATCAGAGCACGACCCAGCCTACTCCTCCGGCTCAGACAAACCAGTGGTTCCTAGGTAAGACCTACCCGCAAGTCGGCCCGCCTGCCGTGAGTGGCCCCGCGCCCGTAGCCCAAGCACCCTCGCCAGATGATGCGCTCATAGCCAGCCGGCTGAAAGCCCAGAGCGCTGCCCAAGACGTTACCTACGGGCACATGAAAACGATTCAGCCACTCGGCCAGCAGCCAGCTCCACAAGCCATGCCAGAGCCCAAGAAGGTTAACGTTAATACGACTCAATTGGCCGCAAATAACGATCTGAATATTGCTACGATCGCCCGAGTCGCAAACAAGAAAGACTTGCCGCCGGAAGACGAAGTAATAATCCCTCTCCACTAGAGCGGATATTTGGGGTAAAATGGTTATGATGAATATGTGTTGGCCCATAGGCCAAATCTTGGAGGGTGGGCAAAACCAGCTATGAATCCACAAACACCAGAACAACCTGGGCAGTATGTTCAGCCTGTGCCTGGGCAGCCTTACATCCCGCAGCAGCCAGCACAAATAGTCTCCCAAATCCCCGGGCAAGGTGCTATCGTCGGGCAACAGCCAGGCCAGCCGCAGATTGCTCCAGGCGTCAAGACAAACCCGAACAGCACCCAGAACACACTGCAGATCGCTGAAATCCGTGATGGCATCGTTATTATGAACGACGGCTCGTTCCGCTCAGTTATCATGGTGAAAAGTATCAATTTCGACCTGATGAGCGGGCAAGAGCAAGAAGCAGTCGAATACAGCTACCAGGGGTTTTTGAACTCGCTATACTTCCCGATCCAGATATTTGTCCGCTCGCAGCAAGTTGACCTCCAACCGTATATCGAGAAGCTCGACAAGATTCGCACCGAACACGATAACATGCTGCTTGCGCTTCTGATGGAAGACTACATCAACTACATTGATCAGCTCAGTGCCCAGACCAACATCATGGACAAGAAGTTTTACGTTGTCGTGCCATTCTTCCCGGTTCAGGATGTCCAAAAAGCACTTTCGCAAAGCAAGAACTTCATTACTGGCTTGGCGGGTATCTTTAACACCAAGGAGCAGCGCGTAACTATTAACGAAGCTGATCTAGAGAAGGCCAAGACTGAACTCCGCAACCGCGTACAAGCAGTACTTGGTGGATTGTTGCAGTGCAGCATCCAGGGTCTACCGCTTGATACTCAGGAGTTGATTGAGCTGTACTACGACACCTACAATCCTGACACCGCCACCCGTCAACAACTCAAAAACTTTGATGATTTGAGCGCCGAGATTATCCAAAAGGGTGAAGGCAATGCCCCACAAGCCCACCTACAGAGGGAGTTGCAATAATGGCGTTTGGCAAGAAAACCCCTGTAGTCGACCCCATGGCAATCGCCCAGGCCCAGCAGATCCGTGAACAAAATGAGGTCAGTGCTGCCTTCCAAAAGGGCATCACTGCGCTCCGCGACTTTATCGCACCGAGCTCTATCGAGTTCTCAAGTAGCTTCTTCCGCATTGGTACACGGTTCGCTCGTACGTACTATGTCTACGGCTATCCGCGGCAAATCTACACCGGCTGGCTCTCGAGCATGGTCAACCTCGACGAAATGATGGATATGAGCATGTATGTCTATCCCGTTGAAAGCCAAGTGGTACTCGAAAACTTGCGCAAAAAAGTAACCCAGCTCGAAGCCGGTATCCAAATCGACTCTGAAAAGGGCAGGGTTCGTGACCCGGGCAAGCAGGCAGCCATCCTCGACGCCGAGGAAATGCGCGACAAACTGCAGGTTGGCGAGGAGCGTTTCTTCCGGTTTGGCTTGTATTTCACCGTCTACGCACATAGCGAGGACGAGCTAGAATTCGTATCGCACAAGGTCGAGTCGATGCTGGGCCAGCAGCTTGTCTTTAGTAAACCAGCCACTAGCCAACAGGAACAGGGTCTCAACAGCACCGTACCGCAGTTGGTTGACCAGCTGCAGATTCGTCGTAACTTTAGCACCGGCGCACTCAGTACCAGCTTCCCATTCACTTCGGCAGACTTAACGCAAGATAACGGTATCCTCTACGGCATAAACATGCACAACTCTGGCTTGGTTATCTTCGACCGTTTCAGTCTAGAGAACGGCAACTCGGTTGTCTTCGCCAAGTCCGGTGCTGGTAAGTCGTTCACCGTCAAACTCGAAGCTCTCCGTAGCATGATGTTCGGCACCGAGATATTCATTATCGACCCAGAGAACGAGTATCAGCGCATGTGCGAAGCGGTTGCCGGCGCCTACGTGCGTCTGAGCCTAAACTCGGCCACGCGCATCAATCCATTTGATCTACCAAAGGTAGTAGACACCGAGGAAGCTGACAATGCACTACGCTCTAATCTCATTACTCTCCACGGGCTCCTTCGTTTGATGATGGGCGGTGCTCAGGCCCAGATGCAAGCCGGAGGTGGTAGCATGATGATGCCCGCGCTCGCGCCAAGCGAGGAAGCCGACCTCGATGCCGCACTCATCGAGACCTATGCTAAAGCCGGCATTACCAATGATCCGCTCACACACAGCGGTCAGCCACCAACCATTCTTGATCTCTACGACACGCTCCTACACATGGGCGGTACCGGCCCACAGCTCGCCCAACGGCTGCGTAAGTACACGACTGGTACGTTTGCCGGCATCTTTAGCCAGCAGAGCAATATCGATATCAATAACCCAATGGTCGTCTTCAACATTCGTGACCTAGAAGATGAGCTACGTCCCGTGGCAATGTATATTGTCCTGAACTACATCTGGAACAAGACAAAGTCCGACCAGAAACGCCGTATCTTGATTGTCGATGAAGCTTGGCAGCTCATGAAGTACGAAGACTCGGCAAACTTCATGTTCAGCCTGGCTAAGCGCGCCCGTAAGTACAATCTGGGCATTACCACCATTACCCAAGACGTCGAGGACTTCATGGGCTCGCGCATGGGGCGAGCCATCGTGGCCAACGCCTCGATGCAGCTCCTGCTCAAGCAGTCCCCATCGGCAGTCGACGTACTGAGTGAGGTATTTAAACTCACCAGCGAGGAACGGAAGCGACTCAGCCAATTCCCAGTGGGACAGGGTTTATTCTTTGCAGGGCAGAACCACGTCCATGTGCAGATTGTGGCTAGTCCCACGGAGGCTAGCCTCATTACCACCAATCCTCAGCAAGTCCAGTCACAACAGGGTGGGGACTTGGCGGGCCCAGGAGGAACAATCGATCTAAGCAATCGACTGACACCGGGTGTATGATCGCAATCGAAACCGAGCGATGCTCAGTAAAAATAAACAGGTTTATTTTTACCTTCGCTCCTGCGTTATAATAAACATAAGAAGAGACATTGATGGCTACAGACCTTGAGACCAGGCCAGATGAGGATCAAGACGCTATCCAGCGTCATTATAACGATACCTTCAATGACCTGACCTCAGCTGAACATATGGCCAAGGATGGCACGCCCGGCGATATCGGTGGTGATGAAGGTGGCTTCTTCCGAAATGAGACCACACCCAAAACCGGCGATGAAACCCCTGGCAAGCCGGAGGCGAAGAAAGATACTGCCAGCGACAGTAGTCCTGAGTCTGGCCTCTTCAGTGGTAATGAGGGCGGACCGAGCAAGGGTCGACGCGTCCTAGGATTCAACATTACCCGTCGGCGAACTATAACCGCCAGCATCATTAGCTTGGTGATCGGTGGCGGTGGTCTATTCATGGGCAGCTTGGCAACCGGACCACTCGAGCTCATACATCTGTCCGAAATATTTTCACATAACCTTTCAAAAGTTGAATCTGATTCTAGCAGCCGCACAGGTAACATGATGCGCTACGCTCGAGCGTGGCAGAACAAAGACTTCCGCTACACTCGGGTTGGCTTCATAGGCGCAAGGATTGTAAATGGCGTGCTCAACGATTACGAAAAGAGTGGCTTCAAACTTACGGATGCAACACTGACCGGACGGCCAAATAGTATAGAGCTCGACCGCGAGAAGATTAATAAAAACTTCCACGAAACCAAAAATATGAGCCCCAAGGAACTGGATAAGTGGGCCAGCGACACGCTAGGGGTTGAGTTCAAGAATGGCAAGGCCGACATGTCCGGTTTAAGTGATAGAGGCATCAAAAAGGTCGCGAAGAGTGCCAACAGAAAGCTATTAGGCGATGGACGAATAAAATCGGGCATTCGGGCCCGCGAACTCGGAAAGTTTTATGGACTTAACAACCTATTCCATCCATTCTCGGCAGCACTCGACGGGAAAATAGCCAAAGCGGTTGCCGCGGCTAAAGCCAAAAAGGCCGAGGACAATAACCCGGCCGATGAAGACCCGAAGCAGGCAGCTGAGAGTACGCTGCAGACCGAACAGGCCGATGCCAGAGCACCGATAGAAGAAAAAGCTCGAACTAAGTTGAGTGAATTCAAAAGCGAACACTCTGGCTTATCTGATGGAATTGTTAAGTGGGGCGGTCAAGCCGCCGGTATCCTCTGGGCTACGGGGTGTACCCTGAGGGACGCAGGTGACACGATAACCGTCATTAACCGCGATGCGGTCGTCGTGCCATCTATGATACAAGCCACCCAGCTTATGGCTGCTGGCGCCCAAATCAAAGCCGGCACTGTCGGCCAGCCGGGTGATCTAACAGAGGAGCAAATCGGTGCTCTGGCCGACACCCTGACCGACAAAAATGGTAACGATATCTGGTCTGCTACCCCTATGGAGGCACTTACCTCGTCATCGAACCTGAGCACCAAGAATGATATACCCGACGACCAGAAAGCCGCCTTTGCCGATAAAGGTATGGGGGGCACACTCTCCAATATCGGCAACAAAATATTGACCTATATTGGCCTAAAGTCTACTGCAGATGGAATTGGAGCTTTAACCAATTGGATACCAGGCGTGAAACATCTGGGGCTTAGTAATCCCTGTAGCCTGACCTATGCTGGAATAACCGTAGCCGTGGGCCTCGCGGGTTACGCTGCCGACGTAGGCAGTTGTCTCGTTGGCTGTGAGGGTTTTGCGTTATCTGCTGCCGTAGATGCCCTAGTTACTGGCGTAGTGAGGGAGACCGAGAGTTTTGCTCTCAGCAGTCTAGCGATCGGCAAGATTACCGATATGCTTGTTCATAGTGGTACCCTCCCGACGCTTGCCGCCGATGCATTTAGTGGTCCCGCGGGTGGAGACTTATTGGCCTACGGAGCTCGCGAAGCAGGCAATATGACGGCTATCGCTTCTGGCGGTCTGGAGATTGCCAATAGTGCAAAGACAACCATTGTGGGTACAGCCGGCCAGGAAGAGCAGCAACAGTTCAAATCACAGAGTATGTTTGCCAAGGTATTCGATACCTCAGATTACCGGTCGGTTACGGGCCAGATTGCTGACACTCTCAACCGAGGCCTGTCCCACAATACGAACTCAATCGTTTCCACCATCGTGAATCCCTTCCATTCGCTGGGAGCAGTGTTTGGCAGTGTCTTGAATCCGAAGGCTTTAGCCGGCACACCTACCAGCAGTTGGACCGGCAACTACGACTGGGGTATGCCTCAGTATGGTATCCCAGACAGCATGCTGAATGACTCACGCATGGCCGACCCATTCCAGAACGCCGAAGATGTGGGGCAATACCTCACAGCTCACTGTGGGAGCGACACGGGCGCCGCCAGTGAAGGCGAGTGTGGCGGCGACAATGGCTGGACGAATAGGATAAAAATCTGCTTTGGTAATGATCTAACATACACGCAAGACTCCACCACCAACACTATGGTCTGGGATGTTGCGCCCGCAGCCAATACCGATGTCGATCCTAACGCCACCGGTCCTGGCACCTACGGTGACGCGAACTGTAGTGGCGATTTGTCGGGTGAATGGGGCAAGATCGTCATGTTTATAAATGACGCCAATAACATCAAGTCAATGGATTGTCTTGAAGGCGACAACGATACCTCAGCCCAATCATGTAGTGACCTGGGCGTAAACGGTGGCGCAGCAAATGCCTGTACCGGCACAGCTACTCCGGGTACCGCACCGAGCACAACCAGCTCTAGCGGGCTTCCAAGCTGGTCGGTCATGCCAGATGTCAGCAGCCAGCCCGTTGGTAGCGCCGTAAATGGCAAGGTTTCGGTAGCTATCGCGAACATACGTTCCGCCGACACCTTTGCTCACAACCTAGGAATCATTGATGGCAATAACCCCGACTTCATGGGGCTGCAGGAAGTTAGTAATGAATCACTGCAACATATGGAGCAAAGTGCACCGGGCTATGGGGCATATCGCGACAACACCCCGGACCCTGACAGTGCACCAGGAACAGCTAATCAGTCTACGAGCGACGCCATCATGTGGCGCAAAGATACGTGGACCTTCCTGACTGGCGGCCGCGTAAAAGTTACAAATCACGACCATGTTGTGTTTGAAGGAAACAACAGAGACTGGAACCGTTATGTCGTATGGGGTATGTTCAAGCGCAAAAGTGATGGTGTAATCGTGTCCTTTGCGTCAACCCACATGATGACAGCCCCTGATGGCCAGAGACAGTGGGGAACCCTAGATCCACCCATGACCCGTACGCAACAGTACGAATTGAGTATGCAAAACGTAAAGCAGCTGATCGGCGTGCTTTCCCAGCACGGACCGGTCCTGTTTGGCGGAGACATGAATGACACGCTCGGCGATACGAATAGCTGGGCGCCCGTTCCCCAAATGAAAGCAATAGGCTACACCGGCTCGAGTGATAAGCGAGTTCTGCTGTCATTTAACCCGCCAGGGACTTCCATCGTGAACAATCGAATAGTCAGGCTCGACCTTCATGGCGATCATAATGATGGCTCAATCCAAACCACCTTCGATATGAGTGGTGTCGGTCCCGGTGCGTTCAATGGGTCGGTTGCAGCGAGTTCATCTAACTGCGCAACGTCCGGAGGTGGCACAAACTTAAAGATTGCGACGTTCAACGTACGTGGGGCGACCCACCCAGAAAAGGGAAGCGTAGACTACCGTGCTCAGGGTGGCGCAAAGTTCATAAATGACAGCGGCTTCCAAATTGTCGGTCTACAAGAGCTAGAGACCGCCAAGGGACAGCGGGATGACTACGTAAAGTATCTGGGTTCTAACTGGGACATTTGGCCGGCCAAGAATGCCCCAAATGAGCATCACGACGTCGAGAACTCAATCGCCTGGGATACGAGCAGCTATAGCAAGGTCGATAGTGGGCTCTACGGCCCAGATGCGGCACATGGGAATAAAGACTACCACTACTTCAGTAACCAGCCGCTCTACGTACCGTGGGTCGAACTCCAAGACAACAGTACTGGGCAAAAATTCATCGTGGAGAATACCCACGACCCAGCAGATGTGGGAGGAAACTGGGTTTCAATCAGGACCGCGAATGCCAGACAACACCTGAAAGACGCCCAGGAATGGGCAAAACAAGGATTGCCCGTATTTATTACTGGCGACTTCAACTCAACCTTCTACTCACGTGGTGGTACGTCCGATCCACCTGCACGGGCTGATTTACCCTACTGTGTCATGACTAAGACCGGCGAGCTGCTCAATGTTTTTGATATCGTCCGAAAGATTGGCGCCCCTGTAGGTGTAAACTGTCCGGCGAGCCATGCTGATGTTGGTAGTCTACCAGGACAGTACGGAAACCTGATCGATAACATATATGTGACGCCGCAAATTCAGGTATCCAGTCAGCAGTGGTCGAACGCCCCTAAAGATGCCAAGCCGTATCGATACACCGACCACGCCGTAATGTGGATTACCGCCACCATCCCAGGAAGTACTACGGCCGATTCAAGCGATCAAACAAATACGCCAACTCTGAGTAGCGTAAAGAACTTCCGCGATGCTAGCGGCACCAATAACGCGCTAAAGTCCGGCGTCCTGTATCGTTCGGCGCAGCTCAACCAGCTCTCGGATGCCGATAGTGCAGCCCTGTCCAACGTTCTAGGTAGCAAGGGCACTATCATTGATCTGCGCAGTAGCTATCAACGCAAGAAAGCACCAGATGTTTCAGTCGTAGGTTCAAAAAATACTAGCGTCCCAATTGATGGCATCCTCGATCAGAAACTAATGGTCACAGATGCAACTCGACGGTCACAGCTTGGTAAGGCCCTCAAGTTGGCCGCGAATGCCCCAGGACCCGTACTCATACACTGTGTCGATGGCAAAGATCGTACCGGCTGGGCCGTAGCGATGATCATGTACGTCTCGGGCGCCAGTGACAGCGAAGTTATGAATGAATACATGGCCAGCCAAGCCGCATTTCCTGGCGGCGTAAGAGAGGTCTGGCTCAATGATGGTCTGGCGGCCGCCAAGAGTAAGTACGGCTCATCTAAAGACACCAATGCTCAGGCAGTCATAAAGTACCTAAAAAAGGGTGCTGGGCTGAGTGATAGTGATATACAGAAGATTCGTAATAAATTCGAGGAACCACCGAGTGACACAGCTAACTATCAGTAGTTTCTTTAGGCGCCGGCTCTTCACGCCGATACGAAGTGCTGTACTGTGCGTCATGGCACTCGCGTTTATTAGCACCCTCATAGCTCCGGTAGTCATGGCTGATTCGTCTTGCACCCCAGATGCCACAACCACAACCCCGGGCGGGGGCCTGTCCACCTGCCAGCAAGAACTGTACTCGTCTGGGGTTTACTATTTCGATATAACCGCTGGTAGTGACAATACTGGCTCGACTTGTGGCAGTGACGGTTCACAAACCGGTTCAACAGATACAAGCACCCCTGGTACGGCTGGCTTATCTGGTTTGTCGGTGTCGTTTGTAACCAAGAACTACGCTTTTGCTCAAGGTTTAAGCGTTCAGTATGGTATACCGTGGGAGGCAGTCGTCGCCCAGGGCATCATCGAAAGTGCCTCGGGCACCAGCCACTTTGCGCTTACCCGCAACAACTTCTTCGGCCTAGGTGCCGTTGACTCTAACCCTGACGCCGCATACCACTACCCCACGCCTGAAGCTGGCTGGAAAGGGTACTATGATTTTATCGCAAGCAACCCTCGCTACCGGGACCATGGTGTGTTCAAAGATCCAGCCATAACCGATCCAATAGCCTACATAAAGGATATAAAGGCAGCCGGGTACGCAACGGACCCGACTTACGTCAGTAAGGTGGGTGGCGTGGCGAACGCTATTGGCAAATTAGCAGCAACCAACGGCTGGCAGAGCTCAGCCCAACTCGCCGCTGCCAACCCCGAAATGTTGACGAATGCTGCCAAATACGCCGCTGGGAGCGGAAGCACAGGGAGTACACCAGGTAGTGGCGGTAGCGATAGTAGTGATACGAGCTGTAGTGATGGTACGAGTGGTGGCGATTCGGCTAGTTTAGGTGTCGGCAAGGGTGCTTTCAAGGATATTGGTGAGGTGAATGGTTACGCCAATGTTTTGGCAAACTCCCAAAAAACCAACGATGCTTTCGGCGATAAACTCGTTGGCAAGGGAAACTGTAGTTTCATCGTAGCAATCGTCTGGAAGGGTATCGATGACCCACACATTGGGTTTAGTGGTGGTGCCAAAAATATCTGGTACGAGCACAAAGCACAGGGGCATGCTGACCGCAATGTTAAGAAGGGTGCTATATTGATATATAGTGACTCAAGCTTGGGTCACGTCGCCATATACCTGGGTAACAACAAGGTTCTCAACGACGGCCAAATCAAAGATGCCAGCTATATAGAGGACTCTTGGCATGAAACATATCTGGGTTGGATAGATCCAAATGACATTGGATTCCCAGCATCGCAAGAGGCAAGCCAAAGTAACCTAGTGAAGTGGCTAACACGGTATGAGAGCACTAACCCTTATGGAGTGTAGACTATGAACATCAATAAACTTATAGTGCGCTTGCTGATTATATTTTTCATACTCTCACCAGCTATAGCGTGGTCAATCCGTTACGAGCAGACTCATAGGCACGCCAGTAAACTAACCGCAACGTATCTCTATGACGCTATTAACGCTTATAACGAGAAAACGACCGGTAACCCAATAGAAAAAGTGACTGTTGATTCCTACGACTGTACCGACACCATCTGGTGTGTTGCAAAAGTACACGACGCCAGTAGTAGACAAGGCTCGATGCTGTTTGGTAATTTCGTCGGTGACTACTCTAAAATGCGCGTTCTAAGTCGGCCATTTACCGTCGCCTTCCAGAAAAACATTTCTGGCGGTATTGGTGTACCGTACAGTGTATTGAATGAACTGAATAGTTCGTTTGGAGTGAAGCAATAATGAGCAAAAACCGAACTTTATTACTTTTGATAGGCTCGCTTATATTTGGTGTTCTACTTTGGTCTTCGATATTCAATCTACTGTCTGGGTCGCTTGGTACGCCAGTTTCGAACAACTATACTGATAGCCTGTCAGGCCGTACCGTAAACAAAGAGCCGGTAAATGATGCGGCGGCTGCCTATCCGCTATCTCCTTATTTCGTGGGGTTTGATAATCTGCAACAGTACACCATACCAGATAGCGACACAGAGTTGCGCTACGTCAAAGATTTTATCGCCACGTATGTCATGGAGCACACAGCCCAAAAACCATCCGCCGTCAGTTTCGTGAAGGACTCGTTGGATGGACCAAACTTTAACTCACAAACCTACGAAACGACCTATTCGTTTAAATTCGGTATTAACGATACCGACATACACGACATTTCTGTTGACTACAATCCAGTAACGCCAACGATCACCGTGTCTATTTCTCAAGACAGCTCAGTTGAAGCTCACCGGACTTTCACCGTCTATTACGACAAGTATTAGAGCGGTATTACGTTGCAGTCCGCACCGAAGTTAGCTAGCGCAATGTCGGCATCGGTAGTCGTGATGAAAGTCTGATGCGTCTTTAGGTAGTCAGTCAGTGCGTGGCGCCGTGCACCATCTAACTCACTGAACACATCATCTAATAACATCACGGGCTGTACACCACGAGCCTGTTCTACGAGCTCTAACTCAAGGATTTTCAGAGTTAGTACGAGGGTTCGAGTTTCACCACGTGACGCAGTCTCGCTCGCTTCTCGACCATCAAACAAAACTACGAAGTCTTCGCGGTGTGGCCCCGCTGCCGTAAAACCACGCAGCACATCGAGTGGCAGATCGGCTTCAAGTTTCTTCAGCATCTGCGTTTCATAACTGTCGAGTGGGAATCGAGCTGAGTAGGTTAGTGTGACCGCTGTCTTATTGGTTGATAGTTTCTGGTAGGTTTCGCCTAGTGAGGCGTTGATAGTTTCTGCCAACTGCGCCCGCGCCCGCGCCACATAGGCGCCTAGCTCGCTCAATCGCAAGTTCCAGGGAAACAGCTCTTCATTCGTTGGCCTTTTGGCGCGCTTCAGCAGCGCATTGCGCTGCGCGAGAACCCGCCGATAGTTTCGACGCATCGTGCCGTAGTTTGAAATCTGCTGTTCGAGTAGTTCATCAAGGTAGCCGCGCCGCTGCTCTGGACTACCGTGGAGAAGCTGAAGATTATTTGGCTCAAACAGAATCGCCGGGATACTATGCGTCATATTCAGGCGCTTATACACCTTACCGCTGAACTCAAAAGACTTGGAGGGTAGGGGCTCTTCAACCAATTTCACGGTTCGCGCCTCCTCGTCATTCACGAGGGCATCAAGCCGGGCCCATGGAGCGTCAAACGCAATAAGCTCACTGTCTTTCGCGCGGTATGAACCGCCACGACACAACACCAGTATTGCTTCGAGGAGATTGGTCTTACCGCTGGCATTCGGCCCAACGACAATATTCACCGTCGGACTAAATTCAAACGTCTCATCAGAGTACGAACGAAAGTTCTGCAGACGCAGGTTAGCAATCATATACCTATTATAGGGGGATTAGCTCTTCAGCGGCATGATGATGTGTGCATAGTCGCTGTTTTGGGTGTCGTTCAGGCAAGTTGGATCAAGCTTACCATTAAAACCAAAGGTTAGTTCCTCGGCACCAAACGCCTGGAGAGCGTCAAGGAGATAACGAGAGTTAAGTGTAATCTCACCACTCCCCGAAACCGTACCGGTGGCGGTGGCGGTGTTTTCACCAAGCTGTGAGGCAATCGAACGAATACTAAGCTCTTGGGCCGCTTCGTCGACCTTAATAGTCACACTACCGGCGCTCTCACGTGCAAACAGACTTGATACCTTCGTCACATTCAGAAGATCAGCGCGCTTAAGTCGCACCGTTACTGCGAAGGTGGTCGGGATAAGCTTTCGATAGTCGGGGTATTTACCTTCGAGGAGTCGGGCAACCAGCTCAACATCACCAACCGAGAAGAGTACTTGTTGCTCGTCATACGTTAGCTCAACTTTTTCAACATCATCAGCCAGCACACGGAGCAGATCATTCATAGCCGAGGCTGGAACCAGCAAGCTCACTTCGTCCTTAGTTGCACCGATTTCCTTCTCAGCCAACCGATAGCTATCAGTTGCCGCCAGATACAGTTTACCTTCGAAGCTGTGAATGAGCACACCAGTCAGCACTGGACGTGACTCATCGTTTGAGGCTGCAAACACTACTTGTTGCAGGCCTTTTTTTAGGAGTGGTCCGTCGAGCTGAATCGTTTTGCCGCTCGCAATTGCCGGCATAACAGGGAAGTCATCAGCCACAATACCGTTCACTGTCGAGTTATACTGATCAGTTGAAATTTTGAGCTTCGTCTCTTCAAGCTCTAGGTTAATCACGCCGCTCGGCAAACTACTGATAAATTCTTGCATTAAGCGGGCAGGGACCGTAATGGAACCCTCTGTCTGAACTTTGGCACCAATATACTGCGTAATTGCGATATCGAGGTTTGTGGCTGACAGGCTTAGTCGATTATTCGATGTCTTGACAAGTACGTTTGCCAGAATGGGCAGAGTACCGCGTGTATTAGCAACTCGTGCCACTGCACCGAGTGCGCGGGTGAGGTTTTCCTGAGTGACCTGCAGCTTCATACTAACTCCTAATTTCTTTTCTTAAATTCGTTACTCTCTTTATAGGCCCTGTGGATAGCGTGGAAAAGCGCTGTGCTAACAGATTAAATACGCCAAAAATACTTGTGGGCAAGCCTGTGTAAGCGCTGCGGCTTTGTGGGGTATAAAACCCTAGGTTTTCCCACAGGGTCTGGGAGGTCCAAGCCAGGCCAGTGGATAAACGTGCTGTTTCTCCACGACTTTCCCACAAGCTTTGCCCAGCTTGTCCACGAAATGTGTTCAGTAAAACACAATCCATACCAGGGGTAACTATAAACGAACTATGCATACAGGCGATCCTTAATTTCATTAATCGCACTGCGTATAGACTCGTCCAGACGAACCTCTTTTTCGATTTTCTCGACTGAATGAATTGCGGTGGTGTGGTCTTTACGCCCCAGTTCACGAGCAATCTTTGGGAAGCTCAGGTGTAGCTCACTGCGCAGCATATACATGGCGATCTGTCGCGGAACGACGATATCTTTATCGCGCTTTGGCCCGACGATATCTTCAACCGGTATCTGGAAGTGGCGTGCCGTCCGCTCGATGATCTGTTTGGCACTGAGGTGCTTCGGTCGCGTCTTGGATATGCCCAGCAAACTAGTCGCGATGCCGATATTTGGTTCCAGGGCGCGCATCTCGCAAAAGGCTAGGAGCTGGTTGAGTGCACCCTCGAGTTCACGAATATTGGTCTGGATATTCGTGGCGAGGTATTCCACGACATCATTTGGTAGTTCGATCTCTTGGTTCTGGGCCTTGGTCTGGATGATGGCGCAGCGCGTTTCAAAATCCGGTATCTGCATGTCGATAGCCAT
The DNA here is from genome assembly GCA_035564115.1 of Candidatus Microsaccharimonas sp. Taxonomy (GTDB): domain Bacteria; phylum Patescibacteriota; class Saccharimonadia; order Saccharimonadales; family UBA4665; genus JACMPA01. The sequence goes on from DATMTN010000010.1 coordinate 31,468, forward strand.
ACCCATGGCAAAGCGACTGCGCAGTCGGTCTTCAAGCGCACCGATGTCGCGTGGCGGCTTATCACTGGTTAGAATAATCTGCTTGTTAGCTTGGTGGAGGGCATTAAAGGTGTGAAAGAACTCTTCCTGCATCTTTTCCTTGCCGGCGATGAACTGGACATCGTCGACGATAAGGACATCGGTTGTGCGGTAATGGCTCGCAAAGTCGGCAGTTTTTTTGAAACGAATCGCATCCACGAGCTCCTGTACGAACTGCTCGCTTGATATGTAGAGTACCTTGGCGTGTGGATTGTTAGCGTGGACTGCGTTGCCGACGGCCTGGATAAGGTGGGTTTTACCAATGCCAACACCGCCGTACAGAAAGAGTGGATTGTATTTGGTGCCCGGGTTGGCGGCAATTGATTGACACGCAGCAAAGGCGAGTTCGTTACCTGAACCAACGATAAAGTTATCGAAGGTGTAACGTTCATTCAAACCTTGACGATAGGAGTGGGCTAGTCCGGTGCTTGCTGGTCGGTCCAGGCTAGGGGAGGTGTTTCGTGACGGGGCAGTGGGGGTAATGAACACGGATTCCTCGTCGGGCTTACGGCTCGTCGCGGCAGAAGCTATCTTGTAGGTAATAGTGCTCTGTATACCGTTCTTCTTCAGGACGTCCGTCACGAGGTCATTATATTTACGCTCGAGCTGCTGTTTTATAAAGATGTTAGGGACGGCAATAATCACGGCTTCATCAGATACTGACACGAGCTCAGTATTCTTGAACCAAGTCATGAAGTTTCCTCTCGATACTGAGAGCTCAATTTCCCCTAAAACTGCCTGCCAAAGGCCCGCTTGTTGCGTCACCCATACTCCTTCTGAAGAACACTTGTACACACTAATATACGAGAGTAGTCATAAGTTTTCCACAACTTTGCACCATATCACAACAAAAAGTGGGGAAGGGGACTAAACTGAGGTCAAGTTATACACAGGCTGCAGCCCCATCTGTTAATCTGTGGAAACTACTTGATAAAAAGTGGAAAAGTTGGTACGATTAGTGGAGTAAATATTGTCAAAACTACGCTACTACAGCTCGAAGTTGAGACAATACTTAACGTGTTAAGCATTCATGTTAAAACAGGAGTGTTTGCGCTATACTATATCTGAAATGGTCGCCAGCTTAGGCTGGTGAGCCGCTAACAAGCTAAGGATTCACAACAATGCCCAAGCGAACCTACCAACCCAAAAAACGCCAGCGCTCTCGCGAGCACGGTTTCTTGAAGCGTATGGCCACCAAGGCCGGTCGCAACGTGCTTGCCCGCCGCCGCCTTAAGGGCCGCACCAAGCTCTCTGCCTAGTATTCAAGTTCTACAAAGAGCGAAGGAGGCCCGCACTGATGCTCAATGGTTTGCATCGGTTTCACGGAATTAATAGTCTGACCCCAGCGTATAAAAGAGGCCAGACTATTCGGAGTGGACAGATGACTCTTCGCTATGCCGATAATCCCCGTCGCGACACCTATCGAGTTGCGGTGGTGGTTAGCAAGAAGGTCGACAAATCGGCGGTCGTACGTAACCGGATCCGTCGGCGTGTCTACGAGGCGGTCAGACTGGAAGCGACGACCATCCAGCGACCATACGATCTAGTGCTGACGGTTTTCAACACACAGATTGCCACAACCGATATGGTGGCACTGCGAAAGCAGGTCGCTGATTTGTTGCGCCGGGCCGCCAAAGATAGCGGCGCAAAAGCCACCGGTCATGCTATAGTTAACCAGAAGAAAATAAGGGAGAAGTAAGCCTAAATGTTCACTACGCTCGTCGTAAAACCAATCTTCAACCTTTTTGTCCTAATCTATGGGCTCCTGCCTGGTCATAACTTCGGCCTGGCGATTATCCTGTTTACGGTTGTTATCCGTATGCTCATGTGGCCGCTGGTAAAGAAGCAGCTGCACCAAACCAAGGTCATGCGTGCCCTTCAGCCTGAGCTGAAACGCATCAAGAAAGCCGCCAAAGGGGATCGCCAGAAAGAATCAGTGATGCTCATGGAGCTCTACAAAGAACGCGGCGTCAACCCATTCAGCGCCTTCCCGACACTTATTATCCAGTTTATTGTACTAATCGGTCTGTATAGCGGTCTGCAGAAAGTTATCCACGATCCACACAATATCGTTACGTTTGCATACCCTTCTCTGCAGCATCTGCCTTGGCTGGAGCACCTCAAGCAAAACATCCACTTGTTTGACAACACGTTGTTCGGTGTCGTGGACCTGAGCCGCAGTGCTGTCGGCAAGGCGTTCTATTTACCGGCGTTCTTGATAGTGTGCGCCAGTGCTGTTACACAGTATTACCAGAGTAAGCAGCTGCTGCCCACACCGAAGGATTCTAAGTCACTGCGTGAGATTCTGCGGGCGGCTGGTGAGGGCAAGCAAGCTGACCAATCAGAGGTCAATGCTGCCGTCGGGCGCAGCACCCGTTTCATGATTCCTGGGCTTATCTTTATTACGACTATCAACTTCCCGGCTGCGTTGGGTCTGTACTGGTTCATCGGTGGACTTGTCGCCTACGGCCAGCAGTGGTTCGTGCTGCGTGAAGACGAAACCGAAATGGAATCACTTGCCGACAAGCCAGAGCGTGACACAAGCACCATACCCGAAGCTGAAATTGTTGAAGCTGTCGATGGACCGCTCAAAACGCCTTCTAAAAACAAAAAGAAACCTGCAAATAAGAGGAGGAAGAAACGATGAGCGATATAGCTGTTAACGACTCAATGGAAGAGGCGATTATCTATGCCAAGAAGTATCTAGAGGATCTCTTGTCGTTCTTCGGTATCAACTTGGACGTGCACGCCACCAGCGATGACGAGGTTATCCAGCTCGGCGTGCCCTCAACCCACCTCAACGGCTTTCTCATCGGCCAGCATGGTGACAACATGCGCTCGCTGCAGTATCTCGTCAGTACCGTACTTAAGAATCAGAACTTTGCCCACAACCGGGTGAATGTGGATGTTGCTGAGTACAAGAAACAGCGGGCTGATCGTTTAACGCACACTGCCGAGGAGTGGGTTAAGAAGGTTCAGGACAGCGGCGAGCCAATGGACTTGAAACCCATGAATGCCGCCGATCGCCGTATCGTGCACCAGTTGGCCGCTGAGTACGGCCTATCGAGCGATTCAGTTGGCGAAGGTCGCGACCGCCATATCGTCCTGCGTGTCGCTGAATAGCTAGTCTTCTTTCAGGACTGACCGATAGACCGCAAGAGTCTGCTCGGCCATTCGTTTCCAGGAGAATTTCGCAACTTGTTTCTTGCCCTTTTGGATGAGTTCTTTGCGGAGCTCTGGCTTAGTCAGAACGCGATTGATGGCTTTGACCATTTCTTCTGTACTCTGTGGATTGAAGTATTCGGCAGCATCACCATGCACCTCCGGGAGTGAAGTGGCATTGCTGGAAACTACCGGTGCACCGTTGGCCATAGCTTCCAGACCAGGCAAGCCAAAGCCCTCGCTCAAGCTTGGAAAGGCGTAGACAGCACAGTGCTCATAGAGCCAGCGCAACTGCCCGTCAGTGATAAAGCCGGTGAAGATAACGTGCTCGATACCCTTTTCCTTAACCTCTTTTTCGTGGCGCTTGTAGTTGGTATCTTTCTTGCCGGCTAACACGAGATATAGGTCGGGATGCTTGGCTTGGAGCTGGGCAAACGCGTCAATGAGCCGGGGCAGGTTCTTGTGAGGCGTCGGTCGACCAACATACATGATGAATTTTTTGTCGACTAACTCGGCCACTTCTTCTGAGGGTGCATCTACCTGGTCGCCGGCCTCCAGAGTGACGGTAATCTTGCGACTGTTGGTATGGGTATAGCGCGCAACGTCATCTTTCCCATACTCGCTAATTGCAAGAATGGCACGGGACTTCTTGGCAACGTACATCACAACCCAGTGATAAATCATTTGCTTGAAGCGGAAAACGTAGCGGTTTTTAGCCGGGTTACTAAAACGTACTGTGGTCAAATCCTGAATGGTCGTTACCACGGCTTTCTGGTAGAGGATCGGTTGTTGCGCCATTGGGAAATGAACGAGATCAGCATCTAACTTGTAGAGCTGCCAGGCTAGACCAAGCTGTTCACCAAAGCCAAAATCTTTGTAGCGGCAGGCCACCTTGGTGAACCGCTTACTGCGCGGTGTCCAGCTGTCCATATCCTTCGGTCGGAGTAGGATAACGTAACGATGGCTCAGGTCGGTGTCAACGTCCTGAAGGTTTTCGATAAGCCGCTCAACGTAGCGACCGGAGCTCGTACGCAGGCCACGAGCATCTATGACGATTTTCTTCATATGCAGCTACTGTACCACATATTAAGCTAGTGTTTGTACATAAAGTTTACGTTTAGCAAAGTTTATATAAAAGTATTGACGAGAAAACTGAGACGTGTAATAGTGCCCTTCACATAAGGTTATGTGAAGGAGTTCGATAATGGGAGTGCTCACAAAAACCAATCTAGCAATTGCGCGCGCAGTTGGTGTTGTGGCAGCAGTTGCAATCATGGTCACGGGAGTAACATTTGCTGCGCTACAGAGTCAGCAAGCGGTCCTGAGTGGCAATATGATCCAAAGCGCCAGCGCAAATCTGCTCATCGGAACAGCTTCGGCAACCTCAAGCGAGTTTAGTAGCAGTCACAGCGGTTTTACATTTACAGACATTGTCCCAGGTGGGCCTGCGGTGCCAGCAACGAGCAGCTTGTACCTAAAAAATACCGGCACAGCGACGCTATCGGTAAAACTTTCAGTCGGCGCGACACCGACTAATACGTCCAATGTGGATCTGAGTAAGGTGATGCTCCGCATCACTCGTGTTGATACCGACACGACACAGTCGGCTAGCCTGCAGGCGCTTATCGACGGCGGTCTAAGTTTGACCGATACACTGGCCCCAGCCAGCACCGGCATCGAATATACACTGAGTGCGTCCATGACCGATGATGCCTTCACCGGTAGCAGCGCAGCTATCGGAGCAATCGACCTCGTCTTTAGTGGTACAGCCACCCACTAGGAAGCAGTCATGCACTATCAGTACAAGCCACACAATCACAACAGAGTGAGTCTAGTAGCCTTTATTCTGCTCCTCATCGTAAGCCTTGCGGGGCTCGCCTTGTGGCGGCTGGACAGTGTCCAGCTAATGACGGTGCAATCGGGCAGCATGGCACCGGCGATCCGCAAAGGCGATGCGGTCTTTGTTGAGCCAGTTACTACGTCTGCCCTACGTGTTGGCGATGTAGTGAGTTACCGAAGCCCGCGCAATCAGGCGACTATTATCACGCACCGCATTGTACGAGTCGAGACTGATTGGAAACTACTCCTAACCAAAGGCGACAATACCCAGCGGGTCGACGATCCCGTACCCGACTCTGCAGTCATTGGCAAAGTCACGCTACGCCTGGCGTATCTGGGATACCTTGCTAGTTTTCTACGATCACCACTTGGTCTGGCAGCTACTGTATACGCCCCGGCTTTGCTCATCATCGTCCTTGAAATACGGCGTCTGATCACGCAGTATGCCACGCCGACGTATCGTTTGATGGGCTACACGGTAACCACTAGCAGACACTGAGCACACAATACCCCTTGTGATATAAAAAAACCAAAAATGAGCGCATTGTGAATAAAACTTCTGAACCGGATCACGTGTCGCGGTACACTATCACCTACGTAAAATAAGCGAAAGGTTATCGCAGCAGATGTGCGGAATTGTTGGCTATATTGGTAAGAATGATGGCGTGCAGCCGGTGCTGGCTGGTTTGAAGGCGCTGGAGTATCGAGGCTACGACTCCGCGGGTATTGCTTGTATCGATGATGACAAGTCAGAGCTGTTCAAGCAGGTCGGTGAGGTCAGTGGTCTGGAGCAGAAACTCGCCTCTGCTGGTGGCGCAAAGTCAGGTACGGTTATTGGCCACACACGCTGGGCCACCCACGGCACACCAACTGTCCTCAACGCCCACCCCCACCAAAACACTGACGGCACGATATTCGTGGTGCACAATGGCATTATCGAAAACTACCAGGAGATTCGTGAGAAGCTCCAGGCCGAGGGTTACGAATTTGTGTCCGAAACGGACACCGAAGTTATCCCGCATCTGATTGATTTTCATTTTAAGAACCACCATTCATTCAAGGTCGCACTCGAGGCAGCACTGCAGGAGCTCCGCGGTGCCTACGCGATTGCAACTATCTCAACCCACGAGCCAGATATCCTCTATGCGGCGCGCCTCTCGAGCCCGCTCGTTATTGGCATTGGCCAGGATGAATTTGTGCTTGGCTCTGACCCGGCTGCTATTCTGGCGCACACCAACGAAGTGCTCTATATGGACGACTATGAGCTCATAGCGCTGCACCGGGATGGCAAGCACGAGATAACCAACTTCAAAGAAGCGCACATCGTCAAGCGCGAGGCCGAGGTGCTTGACCTAGATGCGACTGATGCTGACCTAGGCGCTTACGCACACTACATGCTGAAAGAGATCTACGAGGCACCGGCGACTATTCGGGCGGCAACTCGGGGCCGTATCAAGCTCGATTCGCTCACGGTCAAGCTCGGAGGTCTCGAGAGCGTCAGTGAACAGCTGAAGTATATCGACCGCATCGTTATCGTGGCTTGTGGAACATCGTACTATGCCGGGTTGGTTGGTGAGTATCTGATAGAAGAGCTAGCCGGTATACCAGTTGAAGTTCAGTTGGCGAGCGAGTTCAAGTATCGCCACGAACCCTTCTCGCGCTCAACGGCGCTGATCGCCATTAGCCAGTCCGGCGAAACGGCCGACACTATCGCCGCTCTCAAGAAGGTTGAGGATTACGGAGTGTTGCGACTTGGTATCGTAAACGCCGTGGGCAGCACAATTGCCCGTATTACCGATGCCGGTGTCTACTGTCACGCAGGACCAGAGCAGGCGGTTGCTTCAACCAAAGCGTTCATTGCTCAGGTCACTGTGCTATCGCTGATTGCCCTGCACCTGTCTGACGGCCGCACGCCACTGTACAAGCCACTACTCGAGGAACTCGCTGCCCTCCCAGCTAAGGCTGAGGCAGTGTTAGCATCCGTCAAAGAGATTGAAAAAGCAGCAGTTAAGTACAAGGACGAGCGCGACTTTCTGTTCATCGGCCGTGGCTACGAATATCCGTGTGCGCTCGAGGGTGCACTGAAACTCAAGGAAATCAGCTACATCCATGCCGAGGGCTATGCCGCTGGCGAAATGAAGCACGGCCCACTGGCCATGATCGACGAACACTTCCCGACTTTTGCGTTGGCTTCGGATTCGCCGCTGCTCGACAAAGTGGCCAGTAACATCGAGGAGATAAAGGCTCGCAAGGGTCGGGTCTTCGCCGTTGCTACAACTGGTAATACTTCGGTAGCACGCAAAGCCGACGACACGGTCTACGTGCCCCAAACTCTGGAGCAAACGCAGCCAATCCTGTCGGCTATCGTCATGCAACTATTCAGCTACTACATCGCCGTGGCACGCGGGCACAATGTTGACCGACCACGCAACCTGGCCAAATCAGTCACTGTTGAATAAAGACTAGGATGACTCGTGGCCGGTCGCCCGGTTTATCCGCGTTGAGGAGTCTGGCTTGCCCTGTCCGGCATCAAAGCGCATTTCGATACCATACTTGCGGCAGACTTCAGTTTCGGGAACGGCTTTTTCGCTGTCCCGATCGCCGCCATTGGCAAAAATGAGCTCGTCGCCCGGATGCTGAATAGCTATCATCTCCAGTGTTTTAATGACATGTGGATCGTTGTCGACCGAAAGTACGACTTGGTCAGCATCGCGTAGCGCTCGCAGCAAGCGAAGCCGGTTCTTCTCGTCTAGGATAATTTTACCCTTTTTGAGTAGCTGTTGTTCGTCGTTGTTGACGATGACAATGAGCTTGTCACCCATGGATTTGGCGGCTTCGATCATGTCGATATGCCCGCCGTGAAGGGGGTTAAAGTAGCCGCTGACGATAACTATTTTCATACCGCAATAGTGTAGCACAGCTGAGTAGGTACGGTTGACTTAGCACCCCATATACCAGTACTGTGGATAGAGCTAGTGGCAACACTGGTCTAGTAGCAACACGTAAGCAAAGGAGTAATCCCCGTGAACGCTATCAGCAATATCTTCAAGGCGTACGATGTGCGCGGCAAAGTCGGCAGTGAACTCACGCCCGACGTAGCTCAAAAAATCGGCAAGGCATTCGCCACTTGGTTGCCAGATGAAGGCACCGTGGCGGTCGGCCGTGACATGCGACCGGACTCAGCAGAGCTAGCCGGTGCACTTATTGAAGGCCTCAGGGCTCAGGGCCGCAATGTGCTCGACATTGGCGAAGTGACGAGCGACATGATTTATTTCGCAGTCGGCTCCTACGAGCTCGCCGGGGGTGCAGTCGTGACTGCTAGTCACAACCCAGGCGAGTACAACGGTATCAAATTCTGTGGTAAGGCTGCAAAACCAGTCGGTGAAACCACCGGTTTATTCGAGGTTCGCGATTTGGCAATTGTCGATGATTTCGCTGATGCCGAAACCAAAGGCACACTCGAAACCAGGGACGCTAGTGAAGACTGGGTGCAGCACGTGCTGTCGTTCATCGATGCCGACGAGCTGAAGCCACTCAAGATTACCGTCGATGCCGGCAACGGCATGGCGGGTAAGATTTTCCCCGAACTCGAACCCTATGTACCATTTGAAGTCGAGGAACTTTACTTTGATCTTGATGGTACCTTCCCGAATCACATTGCTAACCCACTGGAGCCCAAGAACTTGGTCGACCTGCAAGCGGCCATGAAGCAGTCCGGCGCTGATGCCGGTGTCGCCTTCGACGGCGACGGCGACCGCGCTGTACTACTGGACGAAAATGGCGATCCACTCAGCGGCACCGTCCTGACAGCCATCTTGGCCGAATACTTCTTGAAGCTGCACCCCGGTGCCACGATTCTGCACAATGCCATCTGTGGCCGTGCAGCCGTTGAGGCAATCAAAGCGGCTGGTGGCACGCCAGTGCGCACCCGTGTCGGGCACTCATTCATTAAGAACGACATGCGTACCCACGGTGCGGTTTTCGGTGGTGAGCACAGCGGCCACTACTACTTCCAGGACAACTACATGGCTGACAGCGGTCTGATCGCCGCAATGATCGGTCTGTATGTGTTGAGTACGAGCGGCAAGAAGCTGTCTGAGCTGGCAGCCCCATATCGCACCAAGTATGTACAAATCATCGAGACGAACTTCGAAGTTAGTGACAAGGATGCGATTCTGGCGAAGCTGAGCGAGAGCTTCCCGGATGGTACTGCCGACACACTCGACGGCCTGACTATAAACTTCGCTGATAGCTGGTTTAACGTGCGCCCAAGCAACACCGAACCACTGTTGCGCTTAAATGCCGAAGCCAAAACACAGACCGAGCTCGATACGCTCGTCGAAAAAGTCACCGCAATCATCAAAGGAGAGAGTTAAATGAAGATAATCGTAACTGGTGGGGCCGGCTTCATTGGCTCAAACTTTGTGCACTATGTGTACCGCGAGCGCCCAGATTGGGAAATCGTGGTCTACGACAAACTGACCTATGCTGGCAACAAGGCCAACCTGGCCGGTCTCGACGAAAGCCGTGTCAGCCTTATTGAGGCTGATATCTGCGATGAAGAAATGATGGATAACGCTGTTTCGCAGTGTGATGCAGTCGTCCACTTTGCAGCGGAATCACACAACGACAACTCTCTGCACAATCCTCGTCCGTTCCTCGACACCAACATCATTGGTACCTACACCATCCTGGAGGCGGTTCGCCGTCACGGTAAGCGCCTGCACCACGTTAGTACCGACGAAGTCTACGGTGACCTAGAGCTCGATGATCCTGCTAAGTTCACACCTGACACTCCGTATAACCCATCCAGCCCATACTCCAGCACGAAGGCTGGCTCAGACCTGTTGGTACGCGCTTGGGTGCGCAGCTTTGGGGTGCAGGCAACGATCAGCAACTGCTCGAATAACTACGGTCCCTACCAGCACATCGAGAAGTTCATTCCGCGCCAGATCACCGAAATCATTGACGGTCGTCGTCCAAAGCTCTACGGCACAGGTGAGAATGTCCGTGACTGGATTCACACCGAAGACCACAGCTCCGGTGTTCTGACCATCTTGGAAAAGGGCAAAATTGGTGAAACCTACCTAATCGGTGCCAATGGTGAGAAGAATAACAAAGACGTCGTGGAGCTCATCCTGGAGACCATGGGCAAGGACAAGTCGGACTACGACCACGTTAACGATCGCCCTGGCCATGACCTACGCTATGCTATTGATGCTACTAAGCTGCGTGAAGAGCTTGGCTGGGAGCCGAAGTATACTGACTTCAAAGCCGGCCTAGCTGATACCATTAATTGGTACCAGGATAACGAAGCCTGGTGGCGTCCTGCCAAGGAAGAAACCGAAGCTAAATACAAGGAGCTCGGGCGATGAGTTTTGATCCGGCAAACCACAATGATTTAAAAGTGACTGAGTCACCGATCCCAGGTCTTTTTGAAGTTGAGCTTGTGGTTCATGGTGACGTCCGTGGTTGGTTCAAAGAGAACTACCAAGCTGAGAAAATGGAAGCACTTGGACTACCGCACTTTGAAACGGTCCAGAACAACTTCAGCTACAACATTGAGAAGGGAGTGACTCGTGGTCTACACGCTGAGCCATGGGAGAAATTCATTTCTGTTGCAAATGGTCGTGTCTTCTGCGCTTGGGTAGACCTACGAAAGGGAGACAGCTTCGGCACCACACACACGATGGAGCTGAATCCGGGCCGAGCAGTATTCGTCCCACGCGGTGTTGCAAACGGCTACCAGACACTCGAAGAAAATGTCGTATACACCTACCTGGTGAATGATCACTGGTCACCCGAGACAAAGTACACCATGGTCAATGCATTTGATCCGGCAGTTGGTATAGCCTGGCCAATTTCCCGGGAGCAGGCCATTGTATCCGAAAAGGACGCGAACCACCCACTACTTGCTGATGTAATACCAGTGGAGGTTTGATGTGAATGACTCAGAAATTCTCATTGTAGGTTCAAATGGACAGCTTGGTCTGGCACTGCAGGCAAAATATCCTGGTGCACGAGCTGCTGACTCGGCTGAGTTGGATATTACGAGCGAAGAAGCTGTCCAGGGCTTTAACTGGACGGGCATCAAGTACATTCTGAACGCCGCTGCCTACACTAACGTTGATGGAGCGGAAACACTTGAGGGTAGAGTGGCGGCCTGGCAAGTGAATGCAGTTGGTCCACGAAACTTGGCAGCAGTAGCAACTAAGCATGACCTGACACTGCTGCATATATCAACTGATTATGTATTTGACGGTATGCAGTCCTCGCACCGCGAGGATGAGCCGTTTAGCCCGCTTGGTGTCTACGGCCAAAGCAAAGCTGCTGGTGATATCTCGGTCAGTTTGGCGCCGAAGCACTACATTCTACGTACGAGCTGGGTGATCGGCGAGGGTAAGAACTTTGTCCGGACTATGATTGGGCTTGGCCAAAAGGGCATTGCTCCAACGGTTGTCGCCGATCAAGTTGGCCGACTGACGTTCACGAGCGAGTTGGTGCGCGCCATTGACCACCTGCTAAGTAGCCTCAGCCCATATGGAACCTACAATGTTAGCAACAGTGGTGATGCAGCCAGCTGGGCTGATATAACCCGTGAGATATTTACGCTTGGTCATTTTGACCTAACGGTTACTGATACGAGGACCGAGGAGTACTTTGCGAGCAAGCCAGAAGCGGCACCACGCCCACTACTGAGTACACTCGATCTGAGCAAAATTGAATCTACTAAGTTTGAGCCACGAGATTGGCTCGATGATCTAAAAGACTATGTCGAAAAGGAGTTAGCATAATGAAGGGAATTATCTTAGCCGGTGGATCTGGTACGCGTTTGTACCCAATTACGAAAGGTATCTCGAAGCAGTTGATGCCAATTTACGACAAGCCAATGATCTACTACCCACTGAGTACGCTCATGATGGCTGGTATCCGTGAGATTCTGATCATTACTACGCCAGATGACTCTGAAGCATTTCAGCGTCTGTTGGGCGACGGTTCGCAGCTAGGTTGTCGTTTTGAATATGCTGTGCAGCCATCACCGGATGGTCTGGCGCAAGCCTTCATTATTGGCGAGAAGTTCATTGGTGATGATAAGGTTGCGCTGGTACTTGGCGATAACATCTTCTACGGCCACGGCTTCGGCAATAGTCTGAAGAAGTGTGTGAACCCAGAGGGGGGCATTGTATTTGCCTATCAAGTGTCCGATCCAGAGCGCTACGGTGTGGTCGAGTTTGACGAAAACCGCCAGGCAGTTTCCATCGAGGAAAAGCCTGCTGAACCTAAGTCGAGCTTTGCGGTGGTCGGGCTCTACTTCTACGATAACGACGTGGTTGAGATCGCCAAGACTATTAATCCGAGTGATCGTGGCGAGCTAGAGATAACGACCGTGAACGAGGAATACCTTAAGCGCGGCAAGCTCAAGGTCCAGACAATGGGTCGGGGTAGTGCGTGGCTCGATACCGGTACGTTCGAGAGCATGAACCAGGCAAGTCAGTTTGTTGAGGTTATTGAGAAGCGTACTGGTTACAAAATTGGCTGCATTGAGGAGATCGCTCACCAGGAAGGGTTTATTACAACTGAGCAACTTCATGATCTAGCAGAGCCCTTGAAGAAGTCCGGTTACGGAGAGTACCTCATTAGCCTTACGAGAGGCAACTAAGTATGCATGTTCTTGTCACTGGCGGGGCTGGGTATATTGGTTCTCATACATGTATAGAACTGCTAAATGAAGGCCACGATGTCACGGTTGTTGATAACCTCTCCAATAGCTCCGTCGAATCTTTAAATCGTGTCGAGCAGATCACTGGAAAGACTATTAACTTTCTGGAACTTGATCTATGCGAAAAAACTAAACTGGAAGAAGTCTTTCAAGAGAGCGATTTTGATGCGGTCATCCACTTTGCTGGCCTCAAGGCTGTTGGCGAGTCGGTAGAGCAACCGCTCAAGTACTACCGCAATAACATTGACTCTACTCTCGCACTTTGCGAAGTTATGCAGGAGCATGGACTCAAGCGGCTTATTTTTAGCTCCTCGGCAACCGTGTACGGCTCGCCAGAAGAGCTACCGCTCAAAGAGACAAGTCGAGTAGGCGTCGGAGTCACCAATCCTTATGGCTGGACAAAGTTTATGATTGAGCAAGTTCTTCGGGACATTGTCCAAGGCGATACGGAGTGGACAATCGATACGCTACGCTATTTTAACCCAATAGGTGCACATGAAAGTGGGCTGATAGGAGAAGATCCGAGCGGAACCCCTAACAACCTCTTACCCTACATATCCCAAGTGGCCATTGGCAAGCTGGAAAAGTTGCGTATATTTGGTGATGATTATGACACTCCGGATGGAACTGGAGTTCGAGACTATATTCATGTTGTTGATCTCGCACGTGGTCACGTTGCTGCATTAGAGAGCCAACATCAAGGCCTAAAGACCTATAATCTCGGAACAGGAAAAGGGGTTTCTGTTTTTGAACTTATGCATGCATTCGAGTCGGCATCTGGCAAAGTAATTCCCTATGAAGTTGTACCTCGTCGAGCAGGAGATGTAGCCGTCTGTTATGCGGACCCTTCGCTTGCTGCTAAAGATTTGAACTGGAAGGCTCAAAAAACACTCGATCAAGCATGTGTTGATTCATGGCGTTGGCAAACGGAAAATCCACACGGCTACCCTCGCTAGACGGGTATATATTATGGTATAATTGCTTATGGTAAGTGCCATGGCAAAGAAAATAAAGAAGTCCCCCAG
>DATMTN010000011.1:0-58212 GCA_035564115.1 Candidatus Microsaccharimonas sp.
CCCAGGGGCAGCGGAAGCCGTGTAGGCCACCGAGTCACCGGGGTTGAGGTTCGTAGCTCCCGCCGGCTGCCCGTTGACCAACCAGATCACACCGTCCTGGCTGGACGGAGTGACGGTCTTGACCGGGTTGCTGCACGACGGGGTGGTCGCAGTGGGTGCGGTCGGAGTGACGATGGTGTCACCCGGCGATGCCGAAGCAGCACCGACAAAGATCGTGGCGGATGCCACGGCCATGGTCATGCCAACCAACAAGGCGATGAGACTCAGTCTCGTGCGCTTGCTGGCGCGGAGCTCCGACTTGCGCCGGGGCTTCCCTTCCTTTCCAAAGCGAGACATGTGTCTCACCTTCCTTTCTCCTTTGTTTTCCCATATGGGCTGAGGCTAACCTAGGCTCGCCAAGCTAGTCACAGCCCATATCGAGATGAAAAGAGAGAAAGATTTTGTAGAACCGAATTGTTAAACTCGCCGGATACACATGAAAACATATGTCTCTACGACGAACCTGTACCAATAGCAGTACATGCTCCACCTCAGGTAGAGATGAAGCATATTATAGCATTATTACTTAACAGTGTAAAGAGTCGTAATGCTGCCCCGCTATTGGTACATCGAAGGTTGAGGAGTGTTCATAGCCCGTGACCCCAGGAATCTGCGTTGGCGGCTCATCAGTGGCAAGCGAGTATAGGCACTTACAGCGGGCACGCTATGGCGATAGTGAGGAGCATGCGTCAACTTTGGGGTATGAAGCTTGGGCCCAGGCAGCTCTTGTCGTGATGGTTCAAGTTGGCTCATCTGATGTACTGCAGGCGGCACACTAAACTGCTGCGCGGGCATAGCTGGCTGACTCAGTGTGGTATCAAATGCCACTTGCTGAAACGGCTGCTGCCCCTGTTGAAGCATCGTATAGTGCTGGCGAATTTCGGCGACCCTCGTCTGTACAAAGTGGAACAGCGCGCGTAATCGGGCATGGTTGTAGGCAACGAATCTAAGTTCCTTGTTTGGGGTACAAATGCGTACGTTCGCATTCAGGAGGCGGTGGTTGAAGTCGATTTCCACAATCATATCGAAGCGAATATCCTCGAGGGTCAGATACAGGGGTTTTTTGTCTATCAGGAGTACTCGCTGATCGGTCGCCGCTAAGAGTGCGAAGCCGCCATCGTAGCTGCCGTTTACACAATGCTCAACGGTCTCGCCCGGGAGCAATACATTAGCAAGCTCCTTAAGCTCTGATCTACCCCAGAATCGATAATTACAGCCAATGCGTTTCAGCTGTTCCTCCAACTGCTTGAGACGTATATCGGCCATGTTACCTTCCTCCGTTATATCCTCATCATATGCTATCCCGATTCAAACTAACGGTGAAAATGCTCACTATGCATCTGTGATAAAAATCGCATGGCTCATTCATACAACAGGTTATATCTTGCTTAAACGTATCTTTCTGTCATAATAAGAACATGTTAGCGAACATCAAGCAAACTGCCGAACTCGTAGAAGTGTTTCGGAGTGCGGGCAAAGAGCTAACCTACCGTAAAGGCGACTACATTATTCGGCCAGGCGAATCTCCGTCTGGCATTTTTTATATCTACAAGGGACTGGTTAAGGCTTACGATATCACCAAGTACGGCGAAGAAAACCTGCTAATTATCCGCAAGGAACACGAGCTTTTCCCCCTCATCTGGGCTATAACCGGCCAAGAACGCCACGTCATCTACGAGGCACTCGCCCCAACCACCGTCTGGCAGATTAGCCGCGAGACGTTCACCGAGCACATGCACAGCCACCCCGAGGCACTCGCGCCCCTGCTAGACATGACCATCGAGATGTACCGTCTGCACAGCGAGCGTATCCTTAACCTCGAGTATCGCTCCGTTCGGGAGCGTATTATCTCGTTTCTGATTACCATGGGTAATCGGTTTGGCGAGAAGACCGAGTACGGTCTTCGTATCTCGGCACCACTCCGCCACCAGGACATTGCGAGTTCTATAAACTCTTCGCGCGAAACCGCCAGTCGTGAATTGTCGGCATTGGAGCGTAAAGGCCTCATTCGTAGTGAGCAGTCATGTATCACCCTGCTCGATATAGACGCGCTGCGTGATCAGCTTAGTCGTTAGCTATTGCCACTCCAGGATAATTTTCTCGATAATCTCGAGTACTTTGGCGTGCTCCGGTACATCCTGCGTATCGTAGTAGTGGTCCGTATCCATGTAGTTCTCAATCACGCTCAGTACATACAGGTCATCGGCTACGATGTGCATCCGGTCTACTGCTTTGACGCTCGCCAGCGGTGTGGCGACAATAATCTTCTCGATAGCCACCGGCTTGAGATAGGTTAAAGCGATGTCGAGAGCAAAGCCACTCTGGAACCCATCCGACACCAGGATAATGTTACGGCCCTTTATCAGCTCTTTCTTGATGCTTCCGCCCGAACCCACGAGATGCTGCAGGTCCTGAATGCGACTCAGTTTTTCCTGCTCAACAAACCCAAAGTATTCCTCCATGAGCTCTTCAATCTCACTATCGGCGTACGAGCCCTGATTGTAAGTGAATGAGCCGTCCTGAGCGATAGCCCCAATGGCCTCAATCTCGCGCGGCAGATTAATCTCCTCACTCATGAGCATCATGAGTACGCTGTGCAGTTGCACGGCAATCTGCGCACCGACCACCGCCCCGCCATCGTTGAGCGCAATAACAGCACAGTCTTCGTAGCGATACTTTTCGACAAGTTGGCTCGCCAGCATACGCCCAGCCTGCATGCGACTCGCAAAATACATAATTTAGAGTATAAGCTAAAGCGGCTTCAACAGATAGAATCTTTCGAGATTTCCCTTAGATCCAGCAACTTGCGAATCAGCCTTGTCGAGCACTATGAAGTGTTGGCGCGCCCAGTCCTCAAAGTCCTTCAGGATCTCCCGGCGCATTTTGTCGTTCTTAATAACCCCTTTGTGTTTGAGATTGCTCTGCCCTGCCTCAAACTGTGGCTTCACCATAATGGCTAACAGCGTTTGCTTATTGGATAACTTGAGTACGCTCGGCAAGATTTCCCGGAGTGATATAAATGATACGTCAGCCACGACCAGATCGATCTGCTGATCTGTCTTGAAGTCCCGAATATCGGTCTTTTCGTGCAATTCTATCTGCGGGTTACCGTGCAGGCTCGGGTGCAGCTGGTCTGTCCCGACTTCCACCGCGATGACCTTGGCCGCACCATGCTTCAGCGCATATTCGGTGAAGCCCCCAGTGGAGCTGCCGACATCCAGCATGGTCTTGCCACGAAAATCTATCTTGAGAGTCTGCGCCACCGAAGCTAACTTCAGCGCCGCTCGGCTGACATACTGCTCTTCAGCTGTCAGCTTGATAGTATCTTCGTCGGAGACAGGTGTCCCCGTCTTAGTCACAACCTTGCCGTTAACCAAGACATTACCCAGCCGAATATAGCTCTCGGCCTGGCTCCGGGTCGCTACTAAGCCACGTGCTACAACTGTCTGGTCAAGCCTCATTGCCACGAATCTTCGCCTAATAGTGGAATATAGCGGGTTACTTCACATTGATCATCGTCATGCACAGTCACTACGCAAACTCTTGAAACTATAAAATCGTCGCCTGGACGTGCTCGCTTGTCGCCGTGGTGGGTCGTGTGGGGCGTATATTCATCACCAATCCACACTGTCTCCTGGGCGAGCTTTCCGCCATTTTCCTGGACAGTTGCGAGTATTTGCGTATGGAGTGCCTTGAGCTCACTCTCATCCGTGAATAAACTGACTGGAACATCATTGTTTGGGCCAAAGAATGCATCCCGATCAACGTGGATGGTAAAGGGCTCCATGGCCATGAGTGACTGCGTTAAGGCGGCAATCGTATGCTGCGCACTTGCAACAGTAAACCAGTTCAACAGAGTAACGTGCAGCGGCCAGTCCTGCCTCGTACGCTTAAATGTAGAGCCAACCGGTAGGTCTTCGAGTGCTACGACGAGTATGAGAGCACCTGGAGTCATGATTATTCCTTCACGCGTTCGCGGTAGGTACCAGTGCTGGTATCCACCGAAATGACATCGCCCTGCTTAATGAAGGCCGGGACCCGTACAGTGATACCCGTCTCTAGTTCGGCCTCTTTAGTGATAGAGCTGGTAGTATCGCCCTTCACTACATCTTCGGTGTAGGTGACGAGTAATGGCACATTCTTGGGCAGTTCCACGTTGATAGGACGACCATCGAAGAACTGCAGCTGCACCATGTCACCTTCTTTCAGGTAACCCGAGCCATCGCCCACCAGATCGGCGGGGACTTCGAACTGTTCGAACGTTTCTTGATTCATGAAGTAATAGATCGTGCCATCGTTGTACAGGTACTGCACGCTCTGGTTGGTCACATCGGCACTTTCAATCGATTCGTTGCCCTTAAAGGTCTTCTCGAGCACCTTGCCGTCGATCAGGCTCTTGATACGCACGTTCACGATGGAGCCACCGCGGCCCATCACCTTCTGGTTGTAGTCCACAACACGGTATGGCGTACCCTCCAATTGGAAGATCACACCCTTTTTCAGATTGGTAATTGATAATGCCATTTAATTGGCTCCTTTCGTAAGTTGCACGATCGCCTCTGTTAGTTCGTCGGCCTTTTCCTCTGTAATAGCGTCGAGTGTCATGGCCACCATAACCTTGCCAATCGCGTCTTTCCTGGCCTGCTGCAAGTCACCGCCCTGCTTGTACTGGCTCGCGAACTCCAAAACTGTCCGCTGCAGCTGCAGCACGGCATCGGTGCCACTGTCGGCAGAGCCAAGTATGCCTGCGGCTGCGCCATTCAGGGCCATAAAGTTGCCTGGTCGCAGGCTCATGACTGATTCACAAAATTCGTCTATGTTCATATCACTCAACACTATCAACTATTTGTTCAAGCTGTGCGGTGTACTGTGCCACATCAACCGCATTGAATACATTGTACTCACTCGCGCGCAGAATACCGCTGCGCACCTTGTCCAACGAGGCCCGCGCCTGCTTGGCCAGCCGGAGCTGTTCAGCCCGGGTTTCGCTGAACTCATAATCGCGAATATCCAGTCGCGTATCTGTTAAATCGTTCTTCAGGGTCGTCACGATCGCCCGCTCTTCTCGCGATACCTCAGCCAAATCAAGCTTGGAAAGCACGCCTCGCAGCTGCGTTTCCAAGCTTTTTATCCGACCCAATGAAGACGTATCTACCACTTATTCCACCTACACGTCGCGACTAGTTAGAAGCTACGAATGGTAGCAGTGCGATGTGACGTGCACGCTTGATTGCAACTGAAAGACGACGCTGCTGACTCTCGGTCAGGCCGGTCTTCTTGCGGGTTTCGATCTGTCCGTACTGGTTTACGTAACGCTGCAAGGTCTTGAAGTCCTTGTAGTCGAAAAACGCGACATCTGTCTTGTGCTTAAAAATCTTTGCCATTGTTTAATTCCTTTCTAAAGTAATTCATAGGTCGGGCATTCGCCCGTACGGATTCGGTCTACTGCTGCGTAAACCCTGTCTACCACTACGTCTCCGTCCATGTCGAAGCCTCGGACCGTAGCGGCACAAAGCCCTTCGGCAGCCCAGGTCCAGAGCTGGTTCCTATCGGCACTCAATACCTCATCGGCTGAGTGTTTCGCCAGAACCTCATCTGTGGCCATAGCAGTTTCAGTGTCCGTAGGTGCTATAAGTGCCTTTGTTGGACAGCCCTCACATGGGACACTGCAAAAACTACCTGATGTTGCATATGTAAGTGGATCAAACTCTCCAGCTTTCATACTCTAACCACCTTCTCCCACTCCGCTGTTAAAACGGGATATCGTCGAGGTTGATCGGTTCATCAGTAATGTCCTCGATGACGACATCATTCTTCTTAGCGCTCGGTGCTGGCTTAGCTGCTGGCGCACCAGAGTTTCCGCCCTGGAAGCCGCCGCCCTCACCACCTTCACCGCGGCTGTCTAGGAAGGTTACGTCATTCGCGAGGACTTCCACCTTGTTCCGCTTCTGACCATCCTGCTCCCAGCTGCGAGATTGCAAACGACCCTGCACGAGGCAACGGCGACCCTTGGTAAGGTACTGCGATACGCGCTCGGCGAGTGGTCCCCAGGCAACGATGTCGATGTAATCGGTCGCTTCCTGCCATTCACCGCTAGCGTCTTTGTAACTCCGGTTCAGCGCGAGGCTAAAGCTGGTTACGTTCTGGCCAGTTGGTGTCTGACGCAGTTCTGGGTCCCGTGTCAGGTTACCCATTAATGTTACTTGGTTGAGAGATCGTGCCATGTGTAGCACTCCTTTCTTGTAGGAAACTATGTCCTTTAGGTTTGTATATTCACACTACGCCCGGCCAAACCGAACGTCAAATGTAAAATTTACTCTTCGTCTTTGGACTCGTCGTCTGCAGACTCACCACGCTCAGCAGCCTTCTTGGCCTTCTCAGCCTTGGCAGCTTCTGCCTTGGCGATAGCCTTGAGGTCTGGACGCGTGATCAGGAAACGGATCACCTCGTCGGTGATGTTCAGGGTGCTTTCTACCTTGCGCACACCTTCACCTGGCATCTCAACGGTGTAGAACACGTACACAGCGTGCTCGTTGCCCTTGATGTTGTAGGCCAGCTTGCGCTTGCCCCAGTTGTCTTCGCTGACAATCTTACCACCGTTGTCGGCGATAATCTTGGCAACGCGTGAAGATGCTTTTTCCAGATCGATTTCCAGGTCTGGGTGGTAAAGCACCGCGATTTCGTACTGATTCATTCAGTCACTCCTATTGGTTAACCCACGAGCACATACATCGATTAAAACGTATCAAACTCTTATGGGCTTCGGCCGACACTCACGAGGGGATGTCAGCTGAGTTGATATAACAGAAGTAATTATACCGTACTCACCTCTGTTATGCAACCCTTTGCTCGCGTCGTGCGTCTAAGTGGCTCCTGAGATCCGTCAGCAGCTCTACTCGATGTTCGATAGCGCCAAGCTTATTCTTAATAAGTGTGGCCGGGCTCGGCGGCATCTGCAAGTGAAGCTGTCCGGCTCGGCGGCACTCGGTGTACACTTCCTCCAATGGGCGTCCTTGCACAGTGGCCGTCTTCGCGGCCAGAACAGCACCGATGCCCAGGATAGCCAGACCTTTAGCCACACTATCCTTCTCGACGAAACCACGCATTACCCTCGGCTTCACTTCTTCAAAATCCTGTTCAAAGATTTGTTCAACCATGAACTTTTTCATGGGGTCAAAACCATATATAAGATTCTTGTAGCTCATGTCAGCCTGCTTCTTGCGGCTGGCAATCATTTCCTGCTTGGCTTCTCGGAGTGATAGCTCTGGGTATCGCCGATCACGAAATTTCTTCACCTGCAGCGGCAAGGGTTCAACATACGAGCTTGGACGCTGCAGTCTCGCCCGTTCCCAGGGCTGCATGGTTCGTATGAGTGGCTCACCGCCACTTGTATCGACGACACTATTCGGCAGATAGCCTGCGCAAGCCAATACACATAGTCCAAGTTGTTCATTGGGGTCGGTCGGGATGTCTGGTCCTTCTGAAAAGAAGCCGTGGAACTGCAGCGCACCGTAGTTATGCTGGAAAATGCTGACCCGCTGGATGCGTGAAACCCGCAGCGCATGGCCACCAAGTGTATTTCGAAGTACGGGACTCAGGCGTGGGAAAAAATGATGGTGTTCATTGACCAGCTCTGGAGGTAAGGCATCGACATCTACGACTGGAGCTATCGGTAATGGCAGGCCCGTATATTCATCGGTCGGGCACTTCCCGGAAGTATCCAAAAAACCCCTGCGAGTGGCAGGGGCTTGGAGTGTGTCGATGGTCGCGAGCTGAAAAGTTGGGGGCGTGCAGCAGTGATCTTGGACGTTTAGTCGTTCGAATCTTTCGATTCCCACTGCCATCACGCACCCCTCCATTTGCAGTTTTGGTGTTACTTCTATGGTAAGAAATCCCACACCAAAGCGCAAGTGCTTTACCAATCGGATGGATTCACATTGAAGGTCGGTGCCTGTGCTACCGCTGGTGGCATCTGAGCCGCAGTGGTCTGCTGAATCGGTGCGCCCCATTCAGCACTTTGTGATGTTGCCCACGTACTGGCAGGCTCATTCCAACTACTTGCTAGCTCCTGGGCTTGAGCCGGTGTTGGCTCGCCCCAAGTATAGGTATTGGCCGAGGGTGCCTGAGGCATTGCACCCCAAGACTCAGCCGCCGGAGCCGTTGTGCCCCAGTTTTCAGCTGGCGCTTCAGGTGCAGGTAATTGGTTAAAGGCGTTCCCGGCCATATTTGTGACCTGCTCTTGAGCCAATGCTCGAGCCTGCCCCTTAGCCTCTCCCACACCGGCACGGATACCGCCCCGAGCAGCCCTGCGCAGGGCCCCTGTCGGATTCAGGATAGTCTTGGCAATTCCTAACTTACTAGCACGCAAATCACCATCGTGCCCCTCTTTAACTAAGCCTGAGCCAAGTGCCGCCTCACGGCCTATAGTCGTGGCAACTTGGACGGCGCGTTCCTTGACCGCGGGATCGACATTCGCAAAGGCTTCCCGCAAGCGGCCGCCAGCTGTCTGCTGTGGTTGTAACTGTTCCTGTGGTGCACCCCAAGTGTAGGAGTTAGCACTGGTATTCATATCTTGGTTCATAGATGATTTTCTTTTTGTTTTTAGCGTAACCTATAAACATAGTATCACAGTTATGCTTATAAGTCAATAATCTGCCCCGGTTAGTGTTTGGGAAGACAGACCTGTCTACGCTGCGTACACAGGGATGCGGTTTTAGGCTTCTTCGGGGAAGTTCTCGTCCAGAGCTGCGTCGGCTTCACCACCGCCGCCAAAGACTTGATCGAGCGAGCTTACCAGTACTTCGCGGGGACGCGAGCCATCGGCCTGACCAATAATGCCCTGCTCTTCCATCTCCTCGATAAGACGTGCTGCACGGCCATAACCGATGCGGAGCTTGCGCTGAAGCAGAGAGGTACTTGCCTTGCGGCTCTCAATCACCACACGCACAGCGTCACGGAACATATCATCATCACCCTTACCGCCGTCGCCCATGTCTGCGACCACGCCACCCTTACCGTTCAACTGTACCGGTTGACTGACCACTTCGTCATCGTAGGCCGGTGGACGCTGCATGCGGATAAAGTCGTTCACTTTCACGGCTTCATCATCACCGATGAAGGCGCCCTGGACACGCTTTGGCTTGGGCATATCAGAGGTCAGTAACAGCATGTCACCCATGCCTAGCAGCTTCTCGGCACCAATCTGGTCAATAATGGTCCGTGAGTCAACCTGGCTGGCTACTGTAAAGGCAATACGAGCCGGCACATTCGCCTTAATCAGACCAGTAATGACATCCACTGACGGACGCTGCGTCGCCAGCACCAGGTGGATACCAACAGCGCGAGCCTTCTGAGCGATACGGACAATCAGCGCCTCGACATCCCGGGCTGCCATCATCATCAGATCGGCGAGCTCATCGATAACAATCACGATGTAGGGCATGCCCTCTTCGCGCTTTAGGTTGTTGTACTCCACGATGTTGCGCTTGCTAACCTCAGCCAGTGCGGTGTAACGGCGCTCCATTTCGGCTACCGCCCACTTAAGAGCCGAGATACACTTCTCTGGTTCAGTAATAACTGGGGTCAAAAGGTGTGGAATGTCATCATAGGGCTTCAATTCCACCTGCTTCGGGTCAACCAGGATAAGCTTCAGATCCGACGGACTGTTCTTGTACAGTAGGCTCGTGAGGATAGTGTTGATAGCTACCGACTTACCCGAACCGGTCTGTCCGGCTACGAGCAAGTGTGGCATCTTAGCCAAGTCAGCTACGACTGGCGCACCGGAGATATCACGACCGATTGCAAAGCCTAACTGACCGCCGACGTTCTTCCACTCACTCGACTGCAGAATCGAGCTTAGGCGGACGGTTGCTGATTTCACGTTTGGTACCTCAATACCCACGGCACGCTTGCCAGGGATTGGTGCTTCCATACGAATGCTGTGGGCTGCGAGGTCAAGCGCCAAGTTATTCTCGAGTGCTGTAATCTTCGTCAGTTTAACCCCCGTTGGCGGCTTCATGGTGTACTGCGTCACACGTGGTCCAATATTAGCCCCTTCCATCTCGACATCGATATTGAAGTTGGCGTACGTGTCGTGGATAATCTGCGCATTTGTGTTCACATCACCAGCGTCAGCCTTGTCCTGTTTCTGATTGAGTAAATCAACACCTGGGAACTTCCAGTCGGGATCACTGGCAGTCGTCAAAGCCTCATGACTCTCAGTGGTCGACAGCTTTTGAGCAGTGTTCTTGAGCGAGCTTAAACGTGACGAATCTTTTTGTTCATCAACGCCATGGTGAACCGTTGGCACGCCCTCATTCAGTTTGAAGCCGTTGGCCGCCTTGGCCTTCAGCGCTACCAAATCAGTATCCGGTTCACGCTCCGACTGCTTGAAGAGTGAAAATACCTTCAGGAGCACCTTTGGCGAGATACCAAACGCGAAGAATACCGACAGCAAGCTCAATACGAAAAACAGTATGCCAGCCGGGAACGAGTCCAGCGCACCTAACACTGCCCCACCGACCCAGCTACCGGCGTTACCACCATGGCCGCCGGACAGAGTAGCCGTCGAGTTCTTGCTGGCAAACATGACATGGAACAAGCTGGAGATCGAGACAAGCACGGCAATCATGCTAGCGATCTTACTAAACGGAATGCGTCGCTCTTCGTCCATAAACTTGATAACACCCCAGTACACCAGCGCAACAGGTGTCAAATAGCTCGCCCAGCCGAACAACCAGTAAGCACCGTGGAACATGCCGATCGGCAATGCCCCACCAGTGCCGAAGCCGCCAATCAGCAGAAACAGCCCGAAAACAATTAATATAATGGCTCCGCTCAACGCCCAGAACGGTGAACGTTCACTGGCTTCTACCGGTGCTGCTTTCTTCTTTGTGGTTTTTTTCTTTTTTGCCATATTTCTAGTGTTTAGTATACCGTTGTACGGAGCTACCGTCTAGGGTTGTTCTGGTGGTTCGATGCCTGCACTCCGCAGTATTTCATCAATTGCTGCACGATATTCAGCCGCACCCTCCTCCAGCGCCGAAGCAAATGAAGCATCTGGCTGAGGCTCAGCAGCATCAGCGCGCAGCTGCTGTCGCTTAGCCATAAAGTCTATAAGATCGGCTTTTGCAGATGCTATCACCGCAGGATCATAGTCCTCACCCGCCTGGGCCTTTTCGATCTCTTCGCTTAGTATGGCTTGCGTATGAGCTACCTGCAGATCGGCCGCGTTCTGATCCTTAGAAGTATCAGCCGCAGTTGGCGCACTGAAGCCTTCACGACCAGCACGAAATAATAGCCCGACTACTTCGCTTATCGTAACAGGGTCTCGAGAGTTTTCGGGCTTTTTACCTGGTGTGTTGGGCGTATCTTTAACCATGTAGGTATTATAGCAAAAAATACATCATTTGTCAATATGCGGCGACTGCTCAAGTCCCTGGCCTTCCGTTTTGGTACAAAGTATTGCATTGCTGCAGCAGAGGCGTACAATTTGCTCATTATGAGTCACCGCAGCCGCAAATTTCGCTACGATATCATGCCCCACCACGATACCGAAGGTCATCGTGGCGTGCGAATCGTTAACTTTGGCATGCAGGATCCTCGCATCGTCCGCGGTACTCCAGTGCTGGTGGAAGATATCATCCACACTTCGGAGCCAGAACAAGCTGAGCTGCCAGTGCTGGGTCTAGAAAGGCTCGATCCTGTCCGCGCCATACACTTGGTCGCGCAGACTCTGCGCCCAAACTTAGCGCAATAGAACTCAGAAGACCAGCCTAATCAGGCTGGTCTTGGCTTAGCAAACGAGCACGCATTTCCTGGAAGCGCTTTTGTTGCTCGGCAGCCATGTCCTCGGCACTCTTGGTCTTACTCTGATGGACAGTCTTGGCCTCCACCTTGCCACCAATAACATTGACTACTGGGATGACGATCGGTGACTTCTTGG
Source organism: Candidatus Microsaccharimonas sp. (assembly GCA_035564115.1). Taxonomy (GTDB): domain Bacteria; phylum Patescibacteriota; class Saccharimonadia; order Saccharimonadales; family UBA4665; genus JACMPA01. The sequence goes on from DATMTN010000011.1 coordinate 11,984, forward strand.
TCTGCTCAAACAGATAGTGGGTCACATGATCCTTTAGTTCAGCCTTGAAGCGGTCCAGGTCAACACGTTTGAAACGCTGCTGCACTGCCCGACGGATCTCAGCGCGCAGACCGTTCATCATCTCTTCTTGCTCACGCATGTAGATGAAGCCACGGCTAATGATGTCTGGACTCGTTAACAGTGCCCCAGTCTTCTTGTCGACGGTTAGAACAATTGCTACTAAGCCTTCTTCGCTCAAGAGCACGCGGTCCTTCACGACGACGTTACTCACAACGGCGCCGGTCTGGTCGACCAGCAAACTGCCGTGTGGCACATCGCCCACATATTGCCAGCTGTCGGCCGTAAAGGCAAACTGGTCACCGTTGTTGGCGCGGATAACATTCTTGCGCTGCCAACCTTCTTCGACGGCGAGCTCTTCGTAGCGGCGACGGTTGAGGGTACCAGCGTAGATTGGGATGAAAAACTTCGGCCGGGTCAGGTGGAGCATCTCGCGGTACTCATCACGACGAGCGTGACCAGATACGTGCAGTGGCCCCACTCCATCGATTTCATGCGTTGGGTGGCGGAACAGGTGCACGCCACGAGCCACCAGGTCGTTACCCAGCACTTCGTAGCGAACTTCGTTACCTGGAATCGGCGTGGAGCTGACCACGACGGTATCGCCCTCGTGGAGCTTCACGTGCTTGTGGTTGCCTTCGGCCATACGCTGCAGGGCAGCGCCGGGTTCACCCTGCCCACCGGTACAGACGACCAATACCTGGTTGTCTGGGAGGGCTGGAATCGACTGCATTGGTACAATGGTCCCCTTCGGCACCTTCAGAAGCCCCTGCCGGACAGCAATTTCGGCGTAGCTCATCATACTGCGGCCATCTAGCGCGATCTTGCGACCAGCTTCAGCAGCCGCGTTGATGATCATCTGGACGCGGTTCATGTTACTCGAGAAGATTGCGACAAAGACACGACCTTCGGCGTTACCGATAACATCGTGGAAGCTCTGTTGCAACGTATGCTCAGTCGGTGTGCGACCAGGTAGCTGCGTGTTACAGCTGTCGCTCATTAACACCAGTACACCCTTGTCGCCAAGCTGCTTCAGGCGTTCGATGTCACTCGGCTTGTCGTCGAGTGGTTCTGGGTCGAGGCGCCAGTCACCAGTGTTAATAATGGCACCAAGTGGTGTGTCCACAACGATACAGCTCGACTCTGGTACTGAGTGAGTAATGCGCACGAGTTCCAAGTAGAACTCGCCAAGTTTGATACGCTCGTGGGTGTCCATATTCATGATATTCAGGGTCGGCTTAAACTCGACACCAGTCTCGGCGTAGAGATCATCGAAGCTCTTCTCGACCACACCCAGGGTGAAGCGAGAGCCATAAATTGGTGCTGGGTAGGTTGGCACGATGTGCTTCAGGCCGCCCAAGTGGTCAAGGTGTCCGTGGCTAATCACATAGCCGCGAATCTTGTGCTTAATAGTTTCTAGGTAACTGGGGTCAGCAACCATGTAGTTTACGCCTGGCAGGTCTACACCCAGGTGATTACCGCAGTCTAAAATGAGGGCATCATTCTGCCACTCGACAACCTGCATGTTCTTTTCACCAATGGCCTCCTGGCCGCCCAGGAAAGTAATCTTGAGCTTGTCGAAGTCATCAGCCAGCTTATTAGCGCGACGTGGTGCGCCCTCTTCGTTCCGCATGGCGGCTGAGGCGTACTGGTTCACGAGCTTCTGGGCATCCATCTGCAGACGCTTCTGGGCGCGAACGGCCTGGCCGCGTGAGCTGCGTGAAACGCTGCTACCGGTGATGCCGTCCTGCTTCTTCTGGCCATTCTGACCAGTCTGGCCACGACCACCACCGTTGCCACCACGGCGCTGACCGCCGTTTTGGGCTGGCTTCTGTGCGCCTTGGTTAGAGTTACGCCGACCACTGTTTTGTCTTGGTGGGCGACCTTGGTTGTTATTTTGTGGCTGGCTCTCGCCCTGGCCACTATTGTTTTCTGGTTCCATAGAGTTCCTTTCGTTATCTTTGGAGATTTATTTGATTTGCTTAATTATTTCGGGGATCTGCGTAAAATCGTCAATCAGTGTCTGACGCAGGCTACCGTTATACAGGGCTGCAGCCGGGTGAAAGAGCGGCAAATAAACGTGCTCTCGAACTTTCATCGGCTTGCCATGTACTTGGCTGATTTTCAACCCGGGCAGCAGCACATCCATGCTGTGCCTGCCTAGGGTGACAATCACTTTTGGGTTAATAGTTTTAAGTTGCTCTACCAAGTATGGCAGGAATGCTGCCTTCTCGGCCGGAAGCGGGTCGCGATTATTCGGCGGACGATACTTCACAATGTTGGTGATGTAGATGTCTTTTCGTTCAAGCCCTATCATTTCTAGCATTTCATTCAGAAATTTGCCTGAAGCTCCCACGAATGGTTTGCCCTGCAAGTCTTCGTTCTTCCCTGGCGCTTCGCCTATCAGTACAATCTCGGCATCAGCATTACCATCACCAAACACCAGCTGTGTCGCCTGGCCTGCCAGCTCTGGCGTCACCTTGGCGTCAATGATGCGTTGCTTAATCTCATCCAGCTGAGCTTGTTTATCGGCCATCGGTAGCTCCTTGTGCTTGCTTAGCCATGAATTGCTCCGCTGTCAGGCTAAACATCATGAAGACTCCGAGCTGCCGACCCGACTCCGCGCCGAGACTCCGGGCAACATTCATACTACGTTCGTTTGTAGCTGATATCAGAAACTTAGCAGCACCGAAATGTATGTCTTGCTCCAGGACCCGGCGCAGAACAGCTCGCATGCTATTTGATACGATGCTCTTGCCCTCCAGATCAGCGTTCAGGCCATAATAGGCTTCGTACTCACCGCCAACAAGCCCGGGGTGCAGCGAAGCATATCCCACTGCCCTATCAGTATATGCTCGATTACGAACCGGCACATCGATAATATCGAGTGAATATCCGTCCTTCAGTGCTATCGTTTCGGTTGGCGGAGTCGAGTGACTAGCATGCATGAACAAGTCCATATCTATGCCTCCACCCGTCGAAGACACCAGGCCGATAATATGAGTCATTACTGCCTCCTCTTCTTTGGACGAGCGAGTTGGACAGTTAGCTTCACAAAGTTCTGTAATGCTCCGGTGAGCAAAAGTATTGTTAAGGTCCACTCCCATAGGCTGCCGCTGTTCACCGCTAGGCTAAAGAATAGGTACGCGAGCCCCGCCTCGACAAGTCCGAATACGGTGTATCCGGCCGGAGTACGGTGAAACTTGTCGAGACGAGTCAGGTTCATTATTACTTCTTCTTCGTGGTCTTCTGATTTGCACCCATGCGAACAACGAGGTAGCGACCTATGATGAGGCCTGCAGCAAACATCAAAAACCCACCAGTTACGTTATAGCCATCGTCCTGCATCAAATGGCCTGGACCGACCCCTATAGAGGTCCATTTCCAGCCCCACAGGAACAAGCCGATAGCGATGACAAGTGCAACTCTCTCGAGAATACCCTTGGTATAGCTATTCACTTACTTACCCTCTAGCTCCCGCTTGGCAGCTTTCATGCTCAGCTGCAGACGGCCGCGCTCATCGACAGCGACGAGCTTGACGGTGACTTTGTCACCTTCCTTCACGACATCGCTAGTCTTTTCTACGCGGTCCTCGGACAGTTCAGAAATGTGAACCAAACCGTCCTTGCCAGGCATAATCTGCACGAAAGCACCGAAGTCCATGACAGATACAACTGGCTTGTCTTTGTAGATTTTGCCGACTTCTGGCTCCTCAACAATGCTGGCGATCCAAGCCTTGGCGGCCTCGATCTTATCCTTGTCTGGGCTAGCGATCATCACTGTACCATCATCCTTGATGTCGATCTCAGTACCGGTTTCAGCTGTAATCTTCTGGATGGTTTCACCACCCTTACCGATGATCTCACGGATCTTGTCAGGGTTAATCGTAATCGACTCAACCCGTGGAGCATGTGGGCTCAGATCCTTACGTGGCTCTGGCAGTACACTCAGCATGTGCTCCAGGATGTGTGCCCGGCCTTGCTTGCCTTGTACGAGAGCTTCCTTCAGGACGCTGACTGGCAGGCCGTGGACCTTCATATCCATCTGTAGTGCGGTGATGCCCTCGGTAGTACCAGTCACCTTGAAGTCCATGTCGCCAGCGAAGTCTTCGGCGTCAGCAATGTCACTCAGAATGTAGTGCTTATCGCCATCAACCATCAGACCCATGGCGATACCAGAGACTGGGCGCTTGAGCGGCACACCAGCATCCATAAGTGCCAAACAGCTCGAGCAGGTTGCGGCCATGCTGGTCGAACCGTTCTGGCTCATGATCTCGGTCACCGTACGAATAGTATATGGGAATTCTGCCTCTGTTGGCAGCACAGCACTCAGTGCTCGCTCGGCTAGGTACCCATGGCCGATTTCGCGGCGGCCTGGTGAGCCCAAGCGGCGTACTTCACCAACGGTCCAGCCTGGAGCGTTGTAGTGGTGCATGTAGCGACGTTCGCCTTCACGCTCCATAGTGTCAACCAGCTGTGCGTAGCTCAGTGGTGCCAATGTAACGATGTTCATGCCCTGGGTCATACCACGGGTAAAGATGCTCGAACCGTGAGCTCGTGGCAAGAAACCAACCTGGCTGCTCAGTGGACGAATTTCATCGAGCTTGCGACCATCTGGGCGCACGCCGTCTTTGATAATTCCCTTGCGGACATCCTTGTGGATAGCCATTTGTAGAGCCTCATCGTACTGCGTACGGACAGCGCCGGTGTATGCTTCCTCACCTAACTTCTCGGCCATCTCGGCGTGGAACTTTTCTTTCAGCACGCCAACCATTTCGTTACGCTCTGGGTATGGCAAACGGATAGCTTCACCGAGTTTGCCGTCAACCCAGGCATCTACTTCGGTCTGCAGGGCTTCGTCGGGCAGTGTCAGCGTGTATTCCTGAGCAGTTACGCCCACTTTCTTCACCAGCTCTTTCTGCAGTTCTACGGCAGGAACGATTGCCTTCTGGGCGAATTCGAGCGCCCCAGCAACTTCTTCCTCGGTGACCTCGTTAGCACCAGCTTCGACCATCATGATGGCGTCGCTAGTACCAGCGACCACCAAGTCGAGCTTGCCAGCTTCGAGCTCTTCGTAGCTCATGAATGCTTCGTACTCGCCTGCCTCGTTGATACCGACACGGACACCAGCAACAGGGCCGTCAAATGGTGCACCAGTCAGCATAAATGCCGTGCTCATGGCGATCATGGCGATCATATCTGGGCGGAAGGTTGGATCGGTGCTGAGCACAGTCGCTACACCCTGGACTTCGTTACGGTAGCCCTTCGGCCACAGTGGGCGAATTGGGCGGTCGATCAGGCGGCCGATGAGGATAGCGTCGTCACTTGGACGACCCTCACGCTTAATAAATCGGCTGCCGCTCATCTTGCCAGCAGCGTAGAACTTCTCTTCGTAGTCGATGCTCAGTGGGAAGTAGTCAAAGCCTTGGAGGGGCTTACCGACCATAGCTGTACCGAGTACAACTGTCTCGCCGTAACTGACGAGTACCGAGGCGCTGCTGCGGAAACCAACACGGTTAATCTCGAGTGAGAGCGTGCGGCCGCAAAACTCGGTTTCTACTTTTACAATATCTTTCCCGTAGGGGTTGATGATATCTGTCATTTTTTCCTTTCTGTCACTAGCAGCAAATCAACAGGGTGCAAATATATAACTGTCCTTGTGCTATGTCGGCAGCATATATCTGTGGCTCTGGTGACTGGGCACGCCAGTGGTCCGGGGTGTTAATGTGCACAAGCTTGTGGCCCCAGTGCGGGGGCCAGTAGTCTACGCAGATTAACGGCGGATGCCGAGCTTCTTGATCAGATCAAGGTAAGCCTGGGAGTCTTTGTCAGCGATGTACTTCAGCAGACGGCGGCGCTTGCCGACCAGCTGCAGCAGACCGCGGCGGGCCGCAAAGTCCTTCTTGTTCACCTTCAGGTGCTCAGTCAGTTCCTTTATACGCTCCGTGTCGATAGCAACCTGGACAGCCGCACTACCGTTGTCGGTCTTGCTTGCCTGGTGCTCCTTGATAATCTTGCTCTTTTTCTCGCTTGAGATCATGTACTTCCTATCTATGATTGTAATTTTAAGAGATTTTTATGATGGCGTTAGGTGAGATTATATCAGATACGCGCCCCTGAAGCAACAGAGACGCGTACATAAATTTACTCAATTTCTGGCTGGACTATTTAGGTAGCATGCCAGAGTCATTGATCGTGACTTCTGGAGGAGTTGGCTGCGCCGATGGCATCATACCAGAGTCGTCAGGCAGAACTTCACTTGGTGACGGCTGACTTGAAGGCATCATTCCTGAATCATCAGGAGTAATCTCAACCGGTGCCGTACTCTGGCTTGGCTTCATACCAGAATCATTAATGATGACTTCTTGAGGAGCATCCTTGTGCTGAACCGTATCATGATGTGGGACGATTGGCTCTGGTGTAGGCGCGACTGTGTGGGGAGCTACCGGGACTGACTGCTCTACAATCGGTTTTGGTTGGAGTGTCTGGCCCTCCATAATCTTCTGCGGCGGTGTTGAAACTTCAGCGCCAGGAGTCTGTGGTGCTGATACTGGCGCATTGGCAGGACCGTGGTCAGCATTGGCGGCACCACCTTCTACCATCGTACCCAGACCTACAACCGCGGCCGCAGCGGTAACTGTACCTGCTACCCAAGCAACAGCTGGATTAACTTTTCGGTCGTTATTGGTAGTCGCGTCTTCTGGAGTTTTTGTTTTGAATAGATTCATGTGTAGCATTATAGTACACAATTGTAATTTTGTCAAGCATTAGGGTTTTATATGATTCTACTTTACACAGAAGGATACTCCTCACGAGTACCCTTCTGTTAAGCAATAAGGCTGAGCCCTATGTCTAGTAGTGCGTCAGGAACCGACTGTTAGCTGTGTTCCAGTGTGTAGCGAGCCAGCCCGATGGAGTGGCGGCATTGAAGTATGTATCCTTACCGCAGTCATAGCGAGAGTACGAAGCAGTAGAGGTACAGCGTAGGGTCATACTGTGCGTACCATCGTTGTAGCACATGACATCGTGCTGATCGTAACAGTGGTAGCCGGCCGTTCCGTAGGGTGCACTCGGTTCTACGGCACCGAGGGTATGCATCAACTCATGCGGCTCTGCATAGTTCCAGCAACCTCGCCATACAAGGGCAAAACTGTTGCCAGAGTTATTAGGATTGTCTTGGGTTGGGCGGGTATCTGAGTATACTGAGCCTTGGCCACAACCAGTATCGGAGTCGACCCAGGCCATGTATTTGATATAGCCGTTATTGTAGCCCTTGGCACGTAGTTGATTGACGATATTACTGTAGTCGCCCATATCGCCACTGACAGCGACATCGCTAATGAGCAAGTGGGTACAGTCAGCATTGTGGATGAATTTGTATTGTCGACCCTGACCACCATTCTGTTGGCTACTGTCATACATGACGGCGTTGACGCGCCTGGCAATGCTTTCGAAGTTATCCCTTAAACCACCAATACGGTCGCTGTTGCCCGCCTTATAGACGTAGAGGAGTTTAATGCGATAGCCAGTAGTAGTATCGACGCATGGCCAATGATTGCCTGAGACATTACTGAGAGTACCGGCATAGAGGTCGTTAGCAATAACCTGATCAGAGCCAGCATTTGATGGCTCGACATTCGGGTTATCTGGGTGCTGCTTGTCGTACTGTACCTGGGCTGCTAGCTGAGCATCGATCTGTTGAGCACGAGCACGAACATCAACACCGACCGGTCCTGGGTCCTGATGGATACAGGCCTGGCTATGCACTGCCGACTGGCCATGTGTAACGTCCAGGAAATCATCGCCACAAGGGCCGTGGATATTCGGGCTACTATGCATCTTCGAGTAGTACAGGCCGCGTCCTGGATTATCTGGAGGCAGCGGCGTTTGAGCATTGCTAAGCTTCAGCAGATATACTCCGGCCCCACCTATGATAATGGCGGCGATGAGCATGCCAACTTTACTAGCGAGTAAAGCACTCAAGCGTGATTTCTTCTTGCTGGTTACTACCCTTGATTTTTGTACGGGCCGCTTCGCTTTCGCGGGAGCTGCTCGCTTAGATTTACTCGTGGACTTCGCTGGCATATCCTGGACTCCTGAGGTTTTACTTAAGCATAACTATAATCGCTTCGCTTAAAGTGTCAATACAGGTACGTATCCAGGGGAAGTATACGGAGTACTCAGTCTAAATGTTGCAGCTTTGAGGCAAGCGTTTCTGCCGCTATGGATATCGGCTGCACTGCTGCCTGCAAGTCAAAAATCCCTACACTCGTGCGACGTAGATCGGACATATAGGAACCTGTCTCTAGCAGTTTGCCCAGGTCTTCCACGAGTGAACGGATGTAGGTACCACTGCTGACACGACTCGTGAACTTTACATAGGGATACTCATAACTTGTGAACTCATTGGAGTGGATGGTTACTGGCCGAGCCTCCAGCGCAACAGCCTTACCCTCCCGCGCGAGCTTGTAGGCTCGCTGGCCGTTTATTTTCATGGCACTGAAGGCTGGTGGTACCTGCATAATCTGCCCCTGTAACTTCTCTAGAGCCTCTAGGACAGCTTCTTTGCTCGGAATCGTGTCCGATATTGGGGTCTTTTCACCTTCAGCATCAGCTGTGGTGCTCGTTTCGCCAAGTTTCATGGTCACTTCATATGTTTTATCGAGCTTGCTCAGCTCCCCTGCCCGACGCGTACACTCCTTACCCACAAGTAGCACTAATAGACCAGTCGCCATCGGGTCTAGGGTGCCGGTGTGACCGACCTTGCAGTTTTTGGGCTTTTTGCCCTCGAGACCGGCGACTATCCGGCGCACATAATTCACGACATCGAATGATGTCCAGGTCTTGGGCTTATCAACTAACAGTAGTCCTTGGATGGGCATGGGCACTATTGTACTACGAGCCGAGAGAAGTGATTGCTGGCAACCACTTATGAGCGAAGACGCATTTTCGGCTACAAAGCAGCTATTGTGTCGTGATTTACTTCGGTGGGTTGAAGTCTATTGGCAGTGGTGGTGGTACTGGTGGGGCGGCTGCTGGGTCGTTTGCGACAGAGGTAGGGGGTGTCGGATCCGCTGTAGGGATAGTTAGACTTGGGGGTGTCGGCATGGTTAGCGGGGTGTCAGCTGGCGAGCTAGCAAGCGGCGCAACATCATTTACTGGTGTCGCCTCGAGGGATGGTGGAGCTGGCGCATCGGCACTATCGGGCAGGTCCTGAACATTCAGGTAACCTTCGGCCCCCGCCGCTTGCAATGGTTGTGGCAAACCAGCATCTGGAGCGCTATTCTGAGCGTCCATGATGGCAGCGCGAGCAGCATCGAGCGAGTTGTCGCCACCCGTTTCTGTATTTGTTGCCTCAGCGTGAGGGCTATCAACCGCCTGCTCTAGATCAGTCAGTGATTGTTCGGCAGGCTCCTGGGGAGCCTCAGTCGTAGGAACAACGGGCGGCTCTGGTGCCGTAGCAGTGGCTGCAGGCGCTGGTTCAGAGGGCAATGGTTCGAAATCTGGCAGCTTGTCCGTTGATGGTGGAATTGACTCGGTCGGTAGCTCGACAACTGGCTCATCGAGCGTAACTTCTGCGGGTGGCTGGACAGTAGGCAATGCAACATTCTCTGTGTTTTCTGTGGACACTGGAGCGACATTTTCATTGGATACAGGATCATGGTTGAGCATTGGTGCATCACTATTCATAAGCGATAGTGGGTCAATACTTGGATCGAAGCCCTCGGGCTTGCTATTGGCTGTCAGTGTCCCCCCCATGCTTGGCGGCTGGAGAATAAGTCGAGAGGCCGGACCAGGGGTCTGACCGTCACCCTCTAGGAGTGGTGCTATGCCATCCTCTTCAACATCAGCGGCCGATTCCAATTGGGTATCACTTGCTTGCGCTGGTACAGGTTCGGCCGGCGCTTCCGGTGCGTGACCGATTTCTAATGTACCCGCCCCACTCTCTACGACTTCCGCCTGGGCAGGAGCGCTTGCCGTCTCCACTTCACCACTCGTCTGCAGTTCACTTGCTACCAGTTGCTGGTTAGCGCCAGCAGCCATTAGTTCAGCGCTCACCTTCATAGTCGTTGGTGACGTTTTGTCATTACTGAAACGGTCTGTTTCGGCCACGATACCTGTCAGGAGTGAGGTCGCTATCTGGCCGTCCAGCTGATCTTTGTCGAGTGCATTGGCAATCTGATATGTCAGTTCCGACAGGCTGCTCGCCTGTGGCTCAACCCAGTTGAGCGTGCCGAGTTCACCAGCACTGCCTATGCTGACAGACGCTACCGTAGCGTCATGTAGAATCCGGCCGTGCGAGGTAATCGCCTGGTCAAGATCCTGCTGCTTCTCGACTCCCAGGCACAGAACGACATCAACATTGAAGTCACCTTGGCTAAAGTCCAGATCATCTTGCGTAATCGAGGTCTTGTATGGGGTAATGAAGATCTTGACGATGTTGTCTTCGACCTTATAGCGCAGCTTATCGGCCTTGGACTTATCGAGTGATACGATGAAATCACGGAGTGAATCAGTGTTTTTCTCAAGTGTATCTTCGGGTTTCAAGAACTGCAGTGTTGAGGGCACTTCCCCACTGAAGACGGCAGTGGCATGCTTCTTCAGCTTGTTCAGGAACAGCGTAATACCGATACAGGCCGCCAGCTGGTCAACCGAAGGGTTGGCGCTCACCGTCACCAATATATTATTGGCGTCTTTGAGCTTTTTGATTAGTTCTTGTTTTTGATTGTCCATTTGATTGTTTTTATGTTGAGAATACTCGCCCTGAATGTACCATAAACACTACCGTTATGCAAGAAATGCGCGCAAAAACGTATAGAGATGCCTACTACGGTGCAGTGTGGGACGAAAGCCGAGCATCGGAGCGCAGCGTATATGTACGATACGTGAGCACCGAAGCGCAGAATTTCGCCCGCAATGTGCCGTAGTATGCGTCTCTATTTTGACAACAACCCCAGTTATACGGTATAGTTGAACGTCGAAATCAAGTAAACGTAAGCAAGGAATATCCATGCCAATCATCAAGTCCGCCAAAAAGCGTGTCAAGGTCGCCAAAAAAGCTACCATCCGCAACTCAAAAACCAAGCGTTCTCTGAAGACCGCTCTGAAGGCTTTCACCGCTAAGCCAGAGGGCAAGACCCACAGTGTCGCTCAGAGCAACATCGATAAGGCTGTCAAGAAGGGCCTAATGCACAAGAACAAGGCTGCTCGCCTGAAGAAGCAGGCTGCTGCCAAGGCTAAGGCTGCCGGTGCTAAGCCAGCTGCTGCCACCACCAAGAAGGTTGCTGCCAAGCCAGCCGCTAAGAAAGCTGCACCGGCCAAAAAGCCAGTAGCGAAGAAGGCACCTGCGAAGAAGCCAGCCGCTAAGAAGTAATTAACTTCGAAATCCTCAAAACACCGTCTCCAGGCGGTGTTTTTTGTTGCCCTGTAGAGCTATACTAAAGATAGTTTTAAATTTTTGGAGGGTACCATGAACAAGTCTGTAATCGGTGGGGTAATCGTACTTCTTATACTCGTCGCCGGAGGTGGTCTATTACTCGCGAATCACAAATCCAGCAACACGAACAGTGGCGGCACTTCGCCAACCGTCATTAACGATAACAACATGAAAAGCCCAGACAGTAGCAGCTCCAACGCCGTTGCAACTACCAGCGTGAACATCAAGGACATGGCATTCTCCCCTGCCAATATCAGCGTCAAAGTCGGGGATACTGTTACGTGGACCAATAATGACAGCATCGCTCACACTGTAACCGAGACTGATGGCCAGACTGGTCCCAAGAGCGACAGTATCGAGCCAGGTAAGAGTTTTGTTTACACCTTCGACAAAGCTGGTACCTACAAGTACGACTGTTCGATTCACCCGAACATGACCGGTATGGTCACCGTTACTGCGCGCTAGCCAGTTGCAGTAAGTAGTTTTGCAAGGCCTCGTCTGCATCGAGGCCTTTGCTTTTGCTCCGGACATCTATAGCGAGCAGGTCTTGTATGAGCGCTCTCAGCTCCGCCAAGGTCAATCTACGAGCGATGGACTGGCTTTTTTTGACGACAAACGGGCTTAGCTTGGCTTCTCCTGCTATCTGATCGACACTACGATCCTTGGCCGCTTTGATAAGCGCTACTATGTGTAGTTGCCAAGCGAGCATAGCCACAATCTGGGGCGGCTCAACCTTGAGTGCTCGCTGCTCACTGTAGAGTTGCAAGGTTCGCTTGCGATTACCGGCAAAGGCCGCTTCCAACAATTCAAAAATTGTACTCTGCGGCGTTGCCTCAGTTAGTAGATCGATCGACTGCCTCGTAATTGTATTCGAGTGCAGGAGTAACTTTTCGAGTTCGTTCGCCAGCAGCTGCTGGTTTGTGCCCACGCGTTGTACCAGATAACTAGCATCTGCGAGGGTGATTTTGCCCTGCTTTACAGTTGCTTCGGCCACGAGCCAACGGACCAGTCCGGCTACATCTAACTCTTTAAATTCACGGAAATCTGTACTTTTTTTGAGTAGTTTATAGTAGGCCAAGCGCTTATCGAGTTTGGGCTCAATAATCACGACGTCCGTGGTCTCCGGCACGCCAGTCAATAGCTCCTCTGCCTGCTCGGTAAATTGTTTGTTCGCGCTCGGCCGACGTAGCACAATGAGCTTCTTATCTGCTAGAAACGGTAAGCTCGTCAACGCTTCCTGCAGCCGGCCAAACTCGACTTCTTCCCCATCCAGTCGTTCCACACCAAATTCGTCATGCGCAGCCAAAAAAGCTGCAGTTATCTTCTGCAGCTCCACCTCCAACCCAAAACTGTTTTCTCCAGCCAGCGTAATAAGCATCTGAACTTAGTATATCTGATACTGTAGGCTTTATCACTTCGCTTTCAGAACAGATGTGATACAACTATGACACTGACTTATGCAGCCGGGACTTATATTGGTGTCAAATCGTTTGCCTGTAAGCGTCAAGAAAGTTGACGGTAAGTTAGAGTTTTTCCCAAGTGTTGGTGGCCTAGCTACTGGTCTCGCCACCTATACCACGAGCAAGAAGAATAAGTGGATTGGCTGGCCGGGCATCGCCAGCGACGAACTAACCGAACGTGACCGTATAAAGATTAGCGAAGAGCTGCTAAAGCACAACTGCTACCCGGTATTCCTGACTCGAAAACAGATCGATGAATTTTATAACGGCTACTGTAACGGCGTGTTATGGCCCCTGTTTCATGATAACGAGATATCAGAAGCTTCCCTGGCGCACGAATCACGCTGGTGGAAATCGTACCAGCGTATCAACGAGCTGTTTGCCGAGACCGTCTTTGCGCTCAGCGGCGTTGACGACACTATCTGGGTGCACGACTATCAGTTGCTGGTATTACCGGCACTATTACGTCAGGCCCGACCGTATAACCGAGTCGGCTTCTTCCTGCACATTCCCTTCCCAGCTGTAAAGAAGTTCCAGCGTCTCGCTGAGGGCGAAGCAATTTTAGCCGGCATGCTTGGCGCCAACCTTATTGGCCTGCATGTGAACTCATATGTGCAGAATTTCCTGGAAACTGTCAAAACCTACGACTTAGGCGTTGTCGGAACTCGGAAAGTATTACTACCCGACCGGGCAGTTCGAGTGACAGATTTTCCGCTGGGCATCGACTATGCCAAGTACGTGGAAGCTCGTAAATCTGGCGCCGTACAGCGTGAATACGCTAAGCTGTTGGTGACATACCAGGGGTTAAAAGTTATTCTAACAGTTGATCGGCTTGACCCAGCCAAGGGGCTTATCGAGCGCTTGCAAGCGTACCGACAGTTACTCATAGAGAATCCGAATCTTATTGGTGAGGTCGTACTGGTTATGCAGGTAATGCCTTCGCGACTTGATGTACCAGAATATGCTGAACTAAAGAATCGACTCGATGCCCTGGTCGAGGAAATTAATGACGAGTTCCGGCAACCTGGCTGGCTGGCAGTCGACTACATCTTCAAGTCTCTGCCCTTCGCCCGCGTGACGGCCCTCTATCGTCGCGCCGATGTGGCCTTCATCGCGCCCCTGCGCGACGGCATGAATTTGGTTGCCAAGGAGTATTTGGCAAGTAAACCGTATCAGAGTGGCGTCCTGGTGCTGAGCAAAACAGCCGGCGCGGCCGAAGAATTGAAAGACGCCGTCATGGTTGACCCAGCCAAGCAGCCTTCTCTGGTAAAAGGCCTCCTGAAAGCACTAGACATGCAGCCGCGTGAGCTCAAGCGTCGAGTACGCAAGATGCAGCGTCAGCTCGAAGACAGCGACGTCCATGTCTGGGCTAACAAGTTTACACACACCCTCAAGCAAGATTTGCGTATCCAGCCCAAGACCAAGTCATTGCCCGTCACAAAACTCAAAGAAATTACTGAGCCATTCAAGGCCGCCAAGCATCGCCTGATGCTGCTCGACTACGACGGAGTATTGGAGCCGTTTCATCGCAACCCGAAGCATGCCGAGCCACCTGTTTCGCTAAAGAAACTTCTGGCAAGGCTGAGTGAGCGTGCCCACGTGGTCATCATCAGTGGCCGGAGCAAATCGGAACTGCAAGACTGGCTCGGTGACCTCCCGGTCTCGCTCGTAGCTGAGCACGGCGCATTTTCGCGTCGTAATGGGAGCAGTAGCTGGCGTAAACATTACAAGGCTAATCGACCCGAATGGCGTGATGAAGTCGCCACTCTGCTGGTCCGCTATGCCGCCAAAACTCCTGGTGCCATGGTCGAGACCAAGGAAGCCTCGCTTGTCTGGCACTACCGTAATGCTCAGCCGTATGCTGCCCAAAAATACCTGGTCATCCTACGTAAACTTCTCAAACCAATTGCCAGCCGCTACGGGCTCGAGGTGCAAATGGGCAATAAAATCCTGGAAGTCCGTCCGGCCAGTATCAACAAGGGCGTCGGTGCCTTGTCTTGGGTCCGACCCAACACCGATTTCGTGATGGCCGTGGGCGACGATTACACGGATGAGTTTATGTTCAGTATGCTGCCGCCCAGTGCCTACACCATCAAAGTCAGCAGTGGCCGCACGGTCGCCAAGTACCGCATGAAAGATGTTGAATTAGTACACAAACTACTCAACAGGCTAGCTCGCTAATTCGGGCTCTTCCCATTCGTGGCGCATAGCAGCAAGCGCGTCAAGATCCGCCTCGAAGAAACGCGCATCGGTTACGGCAACGTCAACAAATTTATTCCACATTACATCGAATAGATTAGTGCCATCGGACTCCATACGGAGCGCCCTACAGCCGGGTGCACGGTCCAAATTTCTGCCTTCCGGCTGATCTGCATGGTAGTAGTCCTTTATCCTCTGCAGACGCTCATTGACATCAAATCGCGCCTGCACCGTGAGCCCAGCTGGTTTCTGGTCCAACACAAATGTATGCGCCATATCCTTTGACAACTCATGCAGATTACCCGGCAGCTTACCGCGCAGTCTGTCGTCTTTTTCTGCCCTGCCAGAAACCTGGATTGATTGGTCAGCAATGAGCGGTAAGTACTCCGTATTGCGCCGCGCTATCTCGCCCAGCTCACGCACTTGTGCAGTCACGGTCGGTGGCACATCTGCGAAGCTGCCGCGGTGCGCCTCATACACCAATGGCAAGACCGTCAGATAGCGAACCATACCAAAGATACCCGCCATGCTTGCTTCTGACAGGTGTCGCATCCGTTCGGTCACAATTCCAGCGTCGGCCTGCTGCTCCACCGCATCATACACCGCACCCACCGCAAGCCAGGCAAGATGACGATAGGGTGCGCTGAGTGGATACGCCGTATCAACGACTTCACCGTACGTTAACCACTGGCCGACTACTCCCGGGTGTTCAGCCGAAGCAATAGCTGGCAATTGTTCCATGTCTGCACTGGGCACCAATGGTACTTCACACGCCGCAATCAGCGCCTCTCGAAAACTCATAATTTACATATTATAGTATGATTACATAGTTTTTACAACTACCTGACAAGTGGGACAGGTATGCGTGCCACGGCCCGCCACGCGGGATTTTTCGATAATAGTGCCGCAGCGGTTGCAGGGCTGACCCTCCCGGCGGAAGACATTCGCAAAGCTCATATAGCTGCCCTTGCGCCCCTCAGCATCCACGTAGGTGTGATTGCTCGAGCCACCCTTGGCAATACTCAGCGTCAGCACGTCTACCAGTGCCCGGTGCAGCTCGCGGAAGTTTTTGTCGGATAAGTTCCGTACCAAGGTCGAAGGATGAATCTTGGCACCCCACAAGCTCTCATCGGCATAGATATTACCCACGCCAGCCACCACCGACTGATCGAGCAGCGCAGCCTTGATATTCGTGTTCTTACGCCGCAGCAAACGGTCGCGCATTATCTGCCAGGTAAAGTCGGCAGCCAGTGGCTCCGGCCCGACCTTCTGAAAGAAGTCGAGCTGCGGAATTTCCACGGTTGGCAACAGCCTCACCCAGCCAAACTTGCGCTGATCGTTAAAGAACAGTTTGGAGTCATCCGTGAATGTTAGCGTCACCCGGGTCGACTTATCGGGCAAGGGGTTCACCAGTGAATCGCTCGGGTGCCCTGCCCCAAAATCCACTGTTTTACTGCGGTACACGAGTTGCCCAGTCATCTTTAGGTGAATCACTAGTGAGTACTTACTACTCAGCTCCACGAGCAGTACTTTTGCCCGGCGCTCGACATTCGTGATTGTTGCACCAACCAAAAACTTCTCAACATCAGCGGGCGCATTCGGAAAGCTCTTCGGCCAGTCAAAATCTACCGTCGCAACGGTCTTACCAATAATCAGTTTGTGCAGTCCGGCGCGGACTGTCTCTACCTCAGGGAGTTCCGGCATACTCTCTATTGTATCAAGGGACTACAGGAGATACTCGACGCTATCGTCTTCTTGCTCTTCCTGCATGTGCTCCAGCATGTAGCCGGCGGCGGCCTGGAAATGGTGCTCACCACTAGTCAGTTTCTCTGGATTTGCTTCGAGGGCTTTCTCGAGCGAGCCAATCACCACATAGGTGTCATCCAGACCCTGAACCGTTGCCGTATCAAGGTGGTATCCACGACTTATCCGATTGAGAGCGCCCCGCAAATCGCTGGCAACTTCATGAGCAACTTCAGCCCCCTCTTCTTGGGCATAGATAAGCCCTAGGCCACGTTGGCCAGACAGCTCACTGAGGTCGATTACTTCTCCATCTGCTGTGACATCTGGATTTTGGGCGTATTCACCCCTCACCTTGTCAACCAGCACCTGGCCACCAAACTTCGCGACTGCCCAGGCAGCTGTTTGAATACTTGCAATCTCAACAAACGATAGCGCAGCGTTTGCGATGCCCGGTGCCTGCAAGTGCTTAAGCTCTTGGAGGGCAATTTCAGAATGTGGATGACTCATAACAATAACTTCTTGATACTTTTTTAGGTGGCAATGTGTTTATTTTTGCTTTGCCATGAGCGCTATTCTACCCCTGTTATACACATCTAGTCAAGACCTTCATGGCCATTAAACTTGATTTTATGCAAAATATATCATGTTTGATATTTGCGTAAGCTTTTCAGCGTGGGATAATGAAGTCTTATGAGTAATTCCCTAGCCGACCTGCTGGCAAATAAAGACTTCGACGAACCCGATGAAATGCGGGCAATTAAGCAGTTTGTCCAGCAAAATTACCAAGTAGATGTCGAGGTACAGCTGCACGATAAGCAACTCATCATCACCACACCCAGTGCTGCCCTGGCCAACACACTACGGCTAAAACTCCCAGAGTTACGCAAGGCCGCTGCGACAGATAAGCGTATCGTGCTGCGAATTCGTTAGAGTAGGTTCAGGTTAGCGCCGCGGACGAGATTGCCGTAGTCAGGAACCTGGCTCGTGAACAACGTATAAACACTACTGACATTGCCACGGAAGGTCTTCACATTACAGCCCGTAGACCAATAACGCATCAGTTGGTCGGAACCATTGGTAAACGAGTAGATACGGCGCTGGCCAAGTGGACAGTAGCCCCGCTCATCCTTCATCTTCGAGTCGTTGTTACCCTCGGTGAAACTCTGGTGCTGCAGGGCCAGCAAGAAGTTACTGTATGAGTCGACGTTATTCGGGTAGGTTTGCTGCTTAACAACCTCGCCCTGGTAACCACTCATCAGACTGAAGGTGACTTCGTTGGCATCGACGTCGATTTTCACCTGGTTGTGCTTCTGGTCGGCAACAATCGGACCATCGAGCACGAAGTGGGCTGCGGAATCATTTTTGGCATAATCAATCAGGTTCAACGCTTTAGGCGCAGGCGAACCACTACCCCCACCTCGCAGCAAAAGTACGAGGATGAGGATGACAAGACCGATTGTGGCAAAGATGCCGACTAGATAACGCATATGCTCTGTAATGCTCTCTTACTGGCATATTGTAGCACCATTAGCACTATTTTGCAAGCTCTTGAGCGAGCATTTTCTCGAGGTCAGACTTGGCCTGTTCGAAGCTCCGGTACCAAATTGCCCGCATACCAACATCGCTTGCTCCAGTGCAATAGCGCTCCTGGTCATCTATAAAGACGCACTCTTCGGGAGAAACCCCGAGCCGGTCCGCGATCGTCTGGTACGCTCTCGGGTCGGGTTTTATAAAGCCCAGCTCAAATGACAGGGCCGTTGCATCAAATACTTTCAGCTGCTCAGGGGTAAAGAGATGGTCGAGCCAGTTCCCGCCGGCGTTCGAGAGCAAGCCGATTTTGTAGTGGGGCTTCAGCTGAGCTGCGATATAGTCGACTAGCTCGGCATCGACCGGATTGTCTTCGATTTCCTTGTAGGCCTGCTCTTTTGGGAGGCCTGCGAGGCCAGCAACACCCTGGATAAAGTCATCGTAGCCAATCAGCCCGGCATCGACTTGCCTGTTTATACTTGTGGCCTCTTCAAACAGTTCAGGTTTTTCACCGAAGTATTTGCGCTTGAACGGTAGCCAACCATCATTGACTAGTACACCGAAACAATCGAAGACCACTGCGCGAATCATATGACTATTGTATCAATAGCACGCCTACCTAAGCATGAGCCTGAAGTAAAGTGTCGGCAAACTCCTGACCAAACTTGTAGGTCAGACGCCTAGCAGCCTCCCGGGCACTCACCCACTCGTAGCCCGTGTGTTCGTCGCTCAGCGTCACCGTACTACCCTCAGGCACTGTGACTCGGTAGACCATCAAAGCTAGACCGACCCTTTCGGTCTGGGAAATTGGAATCTGGATTGGCGAAATTACACTAGTAAAGAGCTCCGCTCCGTCAAAGTCAGTGATGCCCGTTTCCTCGACCATTTCCCGCTTCAACGCAGCAAGTGGATCCTCGCCAATATCGATACGACCGCCGGGCAAATCAGCATGCGACTGTTCTGGCGTCAGGAACTTAGAAGTATCCGTTTCAAAAATGAGGATCTGTCCTGCCCTATTTGTGATCAGTGCCTTAACCCCTACATGAAATAACTTCTCTTTTGCCATGAATTCTCCTCTGCTATTCTACCGATTCCAGAAATATTCGCTTCTTGAACGCTCCGCGCTCGAGCGTCTTCTTCGAGACAGTTTTTGCTAGCTCCCCAGGTGTGATATCCAGGGCATCGGCCAGTGCCAAGATGACTTCCTGTAAATCCGCCAGTTCTTCAGCGCTATTATCGGCTTTAAATTCCTCGTACTCTTCGCCGAGTTTATCAATGAGTGCCTGCAGATACTCGTCTTTGCGGAGATAACGTGTAACTGGCTTCTTGCCCTCGGCCTCAATGATTTGCGGGATTTTGTCGCGTACAAGTTTGTTATAAATTTTCATGCGGTGAGTGGAATATACTCTACTTTTACTCTGTTGCGGGAGGTCTGCTTGGCGGCAATTTCGGCTAATGTCAGGTCAAACTCATAGGTAAAGTTCGTATCGGTAGCCGCCTGCGCGTAGACCACCCGATCCATGCGTGCCCAGGCCGCACAGCTAAAGCACATCAGGCAGGGCTCGTGACTGCCATACATGATGCAGCCTTCCAGATTGTAGGTTCCAAGCTTCTGGCATGCGGCTTTGATGGCAGATGTTTCGGCGTGGGCCGTTGGGTCAGTCAATTCGTGAACATGATTCGTATCTTCGGCAATAATTTCACCGTCTTTTACGATGACCGCACCGAAGTTATACGGCTCCGAAACAGTATTGCCGACTTCCACTGCTCGCCGTAAAAAATCTTGGTCAGTCATGCCTATAGTTCGCCCCAGTTGTCGCCGATAGTGGTGTCGACTGTGAGCTTGACGGGGAGCTCGTAGACGGCCTCCATTTCTTCTTTCAGGAGCACCGCGATCTTATCCGCGACTGGTTCTGGACATTGAATGAGGATGCTGTCGTGAATCTGCAGCAGCATGTCGCAGTCGTTATGCTGAGCCCGCAGTCGTTCATCGACGCGTATCATGGCCATCTTGACCAAATCTGCCTCTGTGCCCTGAATGGGCACGTTGATGGCTGCCCGCTCAGCAGCCTGGCGGACAATAAAGTTGCTCGAGTGGATGTCCGGCATTGGCCGACGGCGACCGAAGAGCGTGGCCACATAGCCATCCTGCTTAGCCTGCTCTTTTACTCGGTCCATGTACTCAAAGAGTGGTACACGAACTTCCTTGTAGCGTTTAATGAACCCGTTTGCTTGCTCGTAGGACATGCCGGTTGCAGCGGTCAGGCCGTGGGCGCTCATGCCGTACAAAATACCGAAGTTCACCGCCTTGGCAGCACTACGCATCTGCTTGGTGACATCCTCGAGCTCACGACCGGAGACCATAGCCGCGGTGGCGGTATGAATATCGATATCGCGGTTGAACATGTCGATAAGCTCTTTGTCATCAGCCAAGTAGGCTGCTAGGCGCAGTTCGAACTGTGAGTAGTCCGCCGAGACCAGTTTCTTGCCCTTGCCCGCCACAAACGCAGTGCGCACATGCCGCCCGAGATCGGTACGAGTCGGTATATTCTGCAGGTTCGGGTCCAGACTACTAAGCCGGCCAGTCTGCGCGGTTGTCAGGCTGAATGTGGTGTGAACACGCGAGTGCTCATCGACCTGCTGCGGCAATGTATCAACATAGGTGTTTTTGAGCTTCATAACTTCGCGGTACTGGGTGATGAGGTCGATAATGGGGTGCTGGCCGCGGAGCTTGTCGAGCTCGCTGGCAGCCGTGCTGTAGCCAGTTTTGCCTTTCTTTATGCCCGTCGTAGACAAGCCCAAAGTGTCAAACAGCACCTCAGCCAGCTGGGCTGGGCTACCGATGTTAAATTCTTTGTCGGCGTGGCCATAAATCTGTTGCTCACAGTCCGAGATAACATCATTAATCTGGTCAGCAAACTTCGCCAAATACTGGGTATCGAGCTCAATACCCTTCCACTCCATGCGAGCCAGCACTGGGATGACCGGCCACTCTATGTCCGTAACCAGATCCATATACTTCGGTGTAGCCGTCAGCTCAGGTGATTGCTGTTCGTATAGAGCATGTAGGATTGCGATAATCTCGGGAGCTCGTGCGATCAGTTCCTCCGTGTCGAGGTCCTCGAAGTCGGAGCCATCATAGCCAACATCGGCGCGAGCTAGATCGGTCAGCGTCTGGTCTTTGCGCAGCGCGTTCAGCACAAATCCGGCGATCAGCGTGTCATGCCCTACCGCTGGTAATTCGCGCACGCCCAGCTCTAGTAGCACCTTGAGTGTCGACTTCACGTCATGCCCGACAAGCACACTGACACCCTTGAAATTCTCAACAATGACTGCATGGTCAAGCTTGCGTAGATCAAACGTATAAGTTGTTTTGCCGTCGGTACTGAGTATCAACAGCTCAGGTTTCTTGCCATGCTTGCCCGCTGAACGTGAATGTACATACAGACGCTTGGCATCGGCGAGCTTGAGTTCCTGTAGCTTGGCTGGCGTGTCGATAACGTGATTAGTACCTGGCTTGATACTACTACCGCCATTGGCCTGCTGGACAGTGTCGATTTTGACCTGCAAAACGTCTGGCAGTTGGCGGGCCAAGCTCTTGAACTCCAAATTTTGCAGCAGCTGCATAATTTTTTCGGGTTGGCATTTACTACCATCTACCTCTGCTAAATCGAGCTTCAGCGGGGCATTTGTCCAGATGTCTGCCAATTTTTTGCTCAAGTAGGCTAAATCCTTACCAGCCTCCAGCTTCTTGGCGACAGAATCCTTGAGAAGCCCGATATTCTCGTAAATATTGTCGAGTGTGCCGTACTCCTGCAGCAGCGCAACAGCACCCTTTTCGCCAATACCCGGCACACCTGGAATGTTGTCGGACGAGTCGCCCTTCAGTGCCTTCAGGTCCAGGAATTGATTCACGGTGATGCCGTACTTAGCCTCAAAACTAGCCGGTGAGTATAGCTCAATATTCGATAGACCCGTCTTGAGGGCATAGACCTTCACGTGGTCGTTCACCAGCTGCAGCATGTCCATGTCAGAGGTAATTAACAGCGTATCAATGTCCTGCTCAGTCGCCTGCACCGCTAGAGTGCCCATAATGTCGTCGGCTTCGTAGTCGTCAAACTCATAGAGTGGCCAGCCAAAGGCTTGTAACAGCTCATGCAGGATGGGCACTTGCTCGTAGAAATCAGCTGGAGCCGGTTTGCGGCCAGCTTTGTACTCGGGGTACAGCTCGAGGCGACGGCGAATATTGGTCTTTGGCTTATCCCAAGCCACTGCGACGTAATCTGGCTGCAGACGACGGATAACTTCCAGGGCCATGGTCGCGAAACCAAAGACACCGCCAGTGGGCTTGCCATCACGGGTCGCTAGGTTCGGCATGGCGTAGTAGCCACGGTAAAACACCGACTTGCCGTCGATAACTACTAACTTCTTACGCTTATCTGTTACGTCTGCCATACCACCAGTATATCCCAAGGCTAGCCGCTTCGATACTCATGAAGCCTTACTCAGCAGTCTTCTAGTATGCTTCGGCTTTTTTTAGAGCCTTAAGGCCGTCATGCAAAAATGTTCTGGCCTTATTCTGTACTATGCCCATCTCTTCCGATAGGAGCGCCACATTTTGGAGCTGCAAATAGGCTGTCACCGCTCTCGTCTCTTGTGAACCCAAAACCAAGCCATAGGCCTCAGGGTTAAATGAGCCACTAAACATCAGTCGGCTCAGCGCTTTGATTTCCTCTGTCTTAATCACCTTGCGACCGGATCTTTTTTCAGATGCAGTGACTTTGCTCAAGGCGTATTCAGCCGGCACGACGATAGGAACTTCCTCGCTTACCGGTTTCCGAAGCTCAAGGGTTGGCTCGGGAATCTCACCACTCTCCGCCCACGCAATAAGCTGTTGCATTCCTAAGCGCTCTACTTGACGAACACGTTCCGCTGAAATACCCCAACGTTTACCGATATCAGCAAGTTTTTGGATACGACCATCCCCCACTCCGCTTCGAGACTCAATAATATCTCGGGTTCGAGCATCAAGCCCGTGCAGCAACGCGTTGAGCTGATCAAGTCGCTCATGCTCTAATACATTTGTTTCTGGGCTTGGGATATGCTCGTCTGCGTGCAGATCACCAATTGTCGTTTCTCCATCATCGTCGATAGGCGTATCTAAGCTCACATGGTCACGGCCCCAACCTAGCAAGTCGATAACTCGCTCGGTTTCTAAACCAAGCTCAGCAGCAATCTCTGCAGGCTCAGGTTCACGGCCCAAATCGCGCTCAAGCGTACGACGCGTACTTGTGACCTGATTAAGGTCCTCTACAACATGCACCGGCAGGCGTACGATGCGAGCCTGCTGCGCAATACCTCGAGTAATAGCCTGGCGTACCCACCAAGTGGCGTAGGTGCTGAACTTGTACCCCTTGGTGTAGTCAAACTTCTCGACAGCCCGGACAAGCCCCGTATTACCCTCTTGGATGAGGTCAAGCATTGGCATCTGGCTACGTCCATACTTGCGAGCAATTGAAACTACTAAACGAAGGTTAGCTCTCATGAACTGGTCCTTTGCTTCACGTCCCTGCTCAGCAAACCACTCCAGTTCTTCCGTGCTAGGTGCGTCTGGAGCCACAGATTCGCTTTCATCAACTTGGTTCAGGAGATGTTGCGCAAACATGCCTGCTTCAATTGTCTTCGCCAGCTCAACCTCTTTTTCGGCATCGAGCAGCGGCTCACGTCCAATCTCCTTCAGATACATACCGACCAAGTCTTGATCAACACTCGGTTCACCGCGCTCCACTCGTTGCTCGCTCATGTTTCTGTGTTCTCCAGTTCTTTGATACCCAATATGCTGCTCCTTCTGCATACTTTTTGCAAGCATGAGCATATTGAGACTATAAGCTGCAGCGCAAAAGGTATAGAATCGGAGCATGAGTATATTTTCTGGTCCCAAAATAGTTATTTCCGAAGACAATCCCGCACTGGCGGATATATACAAGACTCGGCTCGAATTTCTGGGCTACAACTGCTACATCGCAACTGATGGTCAGCAGGCGCTGACACTCATCGAAAAAGAACGGCCAAACCTGGTACTCCTGGACCTCATGACTCCTGTTATTGCCGGCGATGAAGTCTTAAAGCGCATGCGTGCCAGCGATTGGGGCAAAGACATCAAAGTGTACATCATATCGAACCTGAATGAGGCTGACGCACCCGCCGGGCTCCGCGAACAAGGCATCGAGGGCTACACCGTGAAAGCCAACATGGTTGGAGACGACCTGGATAACATCGTCCGCAGCATCTTCGAGCCACCGACAACAACGCCACAGAATCCTGTCGTCACCGGCTAAGCAAACTCCTGGCTCGCTTAGGCATAAGCGAAATCATCATTTCGGGATATATCGAGATGTTCTTATCAGTACTCACTGGAACATAAACAGGCTTATGTTTCGCTCCGTGCTTGAAGTATAATTGACCGAAGATATGGGTGGGTCTTACTAAATGGATGAGTACAAACGGCTAAATTACTACCGGCTAAAGCCTGAACAGGTGCTGACCGAAGTGAAATCCGACCCTGGTGGTCTCAAACCCACCGAAGCCCGGGAACGTTTGGAGCATATGGGACCCAACATGCTTCACAAAGCACACCGCGAACTGGCTATCGTCACTTTTGCCCGCCAATTCAAGAATCTGCTAGTGGTCATACTACTCGTCAGTGCCGGTATATCGTTGTACCTGCGCGACAGCAAGACAGCCAGTATTATGATTATCATTGCCCTGGTGAATGCCCTGGTCGGCTTTTTTCAGGAACACAAAGCCGAGACGCTCTTTGCCAGCTTGCAGCAGCTAATGGTGCCGAAGGCTAAGGTTATCCGCAACGGTACGCTTAACGAGATTGATGCTGTTGAGCTGGTGCTTGGGGACATCATATATATAGAGGAAGGCGATAGTGTGCCGGCCGACCTGCGCATCCTCGACGAAGAAGAGCTGGCCACCAACGACTTCGCGTTAACGGGCGAGAGCCAGCCGAGTCGTAAGTTTGTCCATGCTATCGAGGGTGAAGTGCCACTCGGCAGCCGTCACAATCTGTTATTCATGGGTACCACCGTTGCCATTGGCCATGGTCACGGCGTGGTAGTCGGCACCGGCATGCACACCGAGCTCGGACGTATCGCCAGCCTCAGCCAAGTCGTGAGCAGCGACAGCTCACCGCTCCAGAAGGAAATGAACAACCTGGCCAAGCGCCTGGTACAAGGCACGGTCATCCTAGCAGTCCTGCTTACACTTGTTGCACTGAAGGCCAAGTTCGGTGTCCACGATGCCCTGCTCTTTGCCATTGGCATAGCTGCTGCCATGATCCCGAACGGCCTGGCTGCCGAAGTAAACATTACCCTGGCCCAAACTGCCGGCCGCATGGCTCGTGCCCGAGCACTCGTGAAAAAACTGTCAGCCGTTGAGACACTGGGAGCCACCAATGTGATTCTGACTGACAAGACTGGTACACTCACCAAGAATGAAATGACTGTCACTTCTCTACTCGTCGGCAAGACTACCTACCAAGTTACTGGTACTGGCTACCAGGCCAATGGTGAAATCGTCACCAACAAAGGCAAAGCGCTTGGTCCGAAAGCCCTCAAAGAACTCAGTCTCGTCTTCGAAACAGCTGCTATGGCCAGCAATGCCCGGGTTAATCCGCCGGACGAGGACCATGCCACCTGGTATGTCGTGGGTGACCCGACCGAAGGTGCGCTGATCACTTTGGCCCGCAAGACAGGTATTGACCCCAACCAGCTCGACCTAACCAACCAAGAAATAAAAGAGTTCCAGTTCGACTCCGCGCGCAAGCTGATGAGCTCAGTGCGCAAACTACCCGATGGCAAGATTGTTGTCTTTGCCAAGGGTGCCCCAGAGGCTATCATCGAGCGCTCCAGCCGTATCTATGACCACACCTTCGAACGCAAGATGACTGCTGGCGACAAGAAGCGTCTGAGCGAGCACAACACCGAGCTAGCTAGCCAAGCTATGCGCAACCTGGCGCTCGCCTACCGCATACTACCGGCCAAGACGAACATCAGCACACCGCACATGAACAAGATAGAGAGCGACTTCACCTTTCTGGGCATGGTCAGTATGCTCGATCCGCTGCGCGAACAAGTACCGAAAGCCATGGCTGCGGCCCGGCACGCCCATGTCAAAGTCTCGGTGGTCACTGGCGACAACCCGACGACCGCCCAAGCCATCGCCAAACATGCCGACCTGGCGGACAGTCCAGATGACATCACTGTTGTGCTGGGCGATGAACTCGCAACCCTGGCCGACAGTCAGATTCTGCAGATGATCGAAAAAGGCGGCACGGTGTTTAGCCGAGTGGCGCCAGAGGACAAACTGCGCATTGTTGAAATCGCCAAGGCTAGTGGCAAGGTCACAGCTGTCACTGGTGACGGGATTAATGACGCCCCGGCTCTCAAGCGTGCCGATATTGGGGTCGCTATGGGCAAAACGGGTACCGACGTGGCCAAGGATGCTGCCGAAATCGTACTGCTGGACGACAGCTTTAACACTCTTGTGAGCGCTATCGAACAGGGTCGCCTGACCTATCGTAATATTCACAAAGCTGCCCGCTGCGCCCTGACCGACAATGCCGGTGAGCTCGCCACGATTCTCATAAGTCTAGCTGGCCAGGCTATCT
Organism: Candidatus Microsaccharimonas sp.; assembly: GCA_035564115.1. Classification (GTDB taxonomy): domain Bacteria; phylum Patescibacteriota; class Saccharimonadia; order Saccharimonadales; family UBA4665; genus JACMPA01. The sequence goes on from DATMTN010000011.1 coordinate 39,083, forward strand.
TCCACATACCACTCGCCATCACCGCTATCCAGATTCTAGCCATCGACATTGCCGCCGAGATGTTTCCTATCACCGCCCTCGGCTGGGACAAAGCCCAGCGCAACCTCATGCACGACCAACCGCGCAAGCTGTCGGATCATATCATCAACCGTCGAGCCGTTACCGAATTCGTGACATTTGGTCTGCTCAGCGCTAGCCTCGCGTACTTGAACTTCCTCTTTTTCTTCACCCGCCGCGGCTTCAGCCCACAGTACATCGACGAGCACAGTCACCTGTACGCCCAGGCGACAATCCTCACCTACCTGACCATCGTGCTTTGTCAGTTCGTGAATCTCTTCCTGGTCCGCTCAGACGAGCACGAGAAGGTCTTCACGAGCTACTTATGGAGCAACAAGAAGCTGCTTATCGCCTTCGGCCTATCATTCTTCATCATCGGCAATATCATTTATAATCCGCTCGTCAGCCCCTACTTCCACGCCCAAGCGCTAAGCTTTGTCGATGTGCTCACAGCCATTGCCGTCGCCGTTATATATGCTCTTATCCGTTTCGCACAGCGGCACACACGTCAGCATACGCGCAAGCGACTATTCGAAGATCACGACCACGAAACGCTCCGCAGCCATCCTAAGCTCGCCTAAGTGGCTTGGCCCGAGTGGCCAAAAAGTTGCTTGGATATAAAGTCCTGAAATTCCTGGAGATCAGTCTGATCGTTATCAAGAAGGATATCAGCACGGCGCTTAACGTCTATCATGCTCAAGGCAGCTGTATCGCCACTCGCGTTGCTCATCTCGGCTTCTTCCTCAGCCAGGAACTCCTCGAAGCTCTTGGCGTCCTCACCTGCCCGAGCCCGAGCCTCAGCATTGTTCTGGATACGCTCATAACGGGTCTTGGCATCGGCATCGATCCACAGCACCAAGCCGCCTAGTTCGTGAATACGGTCAGCCTCGGCTGGGTTACGCAGGCTGGCAATCGCCACACCCACATACTGCCCCTTCAGCTTGTTGAACTCCTCCAGCGCCCGGTCTACCAGCACGCCCAAGCCATACTCACGACGCCATTCAGCACTCAGCTCACGCAGGTGCTCGCGGTCCACTTGCTGGCCACGACGGTTCAGCTCGGCACGCAAGAGGTCCGTAACAGATACGAACAGATAGCTATGGCGGTCCGCCAGCACATGCCCAACCGAATCTTTGCCAGACCCATTGGTGCCGGCTATGCCGATGATTTTGATATTACTTAACATCTACTTCTATTCTACTTTATGTAATCATGAAGTTTTTTGGCGTCGCGGTGCTTGCGGAGTTTCGCAAGTGCTTTTGCTTCTATCTGACGGATACGTTCGCGAGTAACGGCGAATTCCTGGCCCACTTCCTCAAGGGTGTGGCTCTTGCCGTCTTCTAGGCCAAAGCGAAGCTTTAGAATCTTCTGCTCACGCTCAGTCAGGGCGCCCAACATGTCCTTCACCTGCTCCTTGAGCAGCTGGCCGGTAGCTGATTCCTCTGGTGATACAGTGTCTTCGTCTTCGATGAAGTCAGCCAGGACTGAATCTTCCTCGTCATCACGAATGCTGGCGTCAAGCGATGAAATATCCTGCTTAATCTTCATGATGTGTTCAACCTTGTCGACTTCGATCTCCATCGCCTTGGCGATTTCATCGTTAGTCGGCTCACGGTTGAGTTCCTGAGTCAGGCGACGCTGGGTACGGAGCAACTTGTTGATAGTCTCCACCATGTGTACCGGGATACGAATGGTACGAGCCTGGTCAGCGATAGCACGGGTAATAGCCTGACGGATCCACCAGGTAGCGTAGGTCGAGAACTTAAATCCCTTGTCTGGGTCGAACTTCTCAACGGCACGCAGCAGACCGGTGTTACCTTCCTGAATCAGGTCGAGTAGGTCGAGCCCACGGCCGACGTAGCGCTTAGCGATAGAGACCACCAGACGCATGTTGGCTTCTGCCATCATGTCTTTGGCCCTTTGCTCACCTGCAACGACGCGCTGAGCCAATGCGAGTTCCTCTTCGGCGTTCAACAGTGGAATCTTACCAATTTCACGCAGGTACAGACGGACTGAGTCGTCGGCGACGTCGTCATCCAGGTAAACACCTTCGTGAACGGTGACTTCTTCTTCGTCCTCTTCGGCAGTCCATTCATCATCGAAGTTTGCCGCATCCGGCTCAGTAGCAGTTACTTCGATGTTCCCGTCTGCGAGTTCCGTGTAGAGAGCGTCGAGCACTTCGGCGTTTTCCGGCGTTTCTGGGATTTGCGCGAAGATATCACGCTGGCTGATATGGCCATCTTTTTTAGCCTTCTCTAGCAGCTCTTGCTTGAGCTGGTCGAGGTTAGCGGCTGGTTCTTTGGGGGCGTCGGCTTGTTTCTTGGCTTTAGGCATAAATATCACCTACCTTTCACTTGGTTTAAGAGATTGTCGAGTTGTTTCACCTGCTCTAATACTGCACGCGTCGTGGCGTCATCAACATCGGCGAGCTGGCTCGTGAGCGTTTGTTTTTGGTTTTTCACATATTGTTCCACCAGGCGGGTCTGCAATCGAGCGGCTTCGTAACGAAGCTCTGTAAGCTCGAGACCTTGGTAGAGTTCCTCGTACTGTAGACTGATAATTCTAACATAGTCGGCGACTTCTCTCAACTCCTTGGCAACCGCGGGGTCACCGCTGAAGTCTTCGTGGCGCTTCAGGAAGTCTAGCAGCACCATAGCTGGCTCCTGGAACAGCATGCCCGGCTCGATAAGTTCTAGGTAGTCACGGGTCTTTGGCTGCAAAAGCATGATAGCCAGGAATTGGTCCTGAGCTTTTAGGTCTTCTACAAGCTTACGGTCAATCGGTTTTGGCGCGACTTTCGGCCGCTTGAGAGGTCGTTGTTCATCAATCCCCCCCTGTTGGAGCTTGTTATCGAGCGCTTCGCGGCTGACACCGATAGCCTTGGCTATCGCTACCAGATAGTGGTCTTGTTCGACTGGGTCAGTCAGCGCCCGCACCACTGGCAGCAGCACGTCGCTATACTGACGTTTGCCCTGAGCACTCGTCAGGTCGAGCTGCGTTTGGTAGCGCTCCATCAGCCAGTCCAGCGCATACTGCGGCTCCTGAATAACTTTTTCCCATAGGCTAGCGTCCTGTTTGATAAGTTCATCTGGATCCTTCCCAGTGGGGATAGTGATGATTTGAAGCGAAACTTTTACTCGGCTGGCAATGGGGATGGCCCGTTCGGTGGCATTCATACCGGCTTTGTCGGCGTCGTAAGCCAGACGGACGTCGCCCGTGAAACGACCAAGTGCTTTCAAGTTCGGCTCAGTCATAGCCGTGCCGGCCGTGGCAACAACTTCGCGCACGCCCACCTGGTGGCTGGCAATGACATCGAGGTTTCCCTCTGTTATCACTACGTATTTCTTCTTGCGAATGGCTTCCTTGGCCAAGTGCAGGCCGTAGACATGGCGCGACTTGTCGTACAGCACGGTTTGCGGCGTATTGATGTACTTCGGCGCATTCGGGTTATCCTCGAGAAGTCGTGCCGTAAAACCGATCACCCGCCCCTGCGGATCTTGCAGTGGAATCATTAGGCGGCCGCGGAACATATCGCTTGGGTTGCTGTAGCGCTGGGCGGTGACACCTGCTTGTTTCATTTCGGCAGGCGTAAAGCCTTTGCTGGCCAGAAATTTAATCAGTGCATCACCAGTATTTGGTGAGTAGCCGAGCCGCCATTCCAATGCCGTTTCCTTCGTGAACTGACGCTTTTTGAACACATATTCCAGGGCGACTTTGTTTTTACTGAACTGCACTTGGTAGAAGTGAGCCGCGGCTTCATTTATCTGGTACAGACGCTCCTTGTTCGGTCCACGGCTGCCCTGGCTGGCCGTGCGGTATTGCTCCAAGTCGACGCCAGCTTTGCGAGCCAAAAGCTCAAGTGCGCCCTTGAAGTCGACACCCTCCATCTCCATCACGAAGTTGAACACACTGCCGCCTCGCCCAGAGCTGAAGTCGTGCCAGATCTGCTTTTCGGGACTCACCACGAAGCTCGGCGTCTTCTCGTTACCAAACGGGCTTAGTCCCTTCCAGTTGCGACCGGCACGCTTAAGCTGGACGTATTCGCCGATCACATCCTCGATATTCAGTCGAGCCTTTACCTCATCCACTGCATCCATATCTGCTACCAATTGTACGCTACAGAGTAGCCTCCAAGCACAAGCACAAAAAAGAGCTGACTACTCAGCTCTTTGACTTTGCCTGGCTACTGCTTGCCTGGTTTCGTTCGCTTAGGCGGTGATACGACGGAATCGTGGCTAGCGAAAGATCCATAGAGAGGGATAGTATAGGGAGAATTCCATGTAGGCGTCATCTGTACGGGCTCTTCGACAGGAGCATCTTTCTTCTTGAATGCTTCCCCGGCTGACTGTGCAAATCGCACAACCTTGCGACCTATCTGCTTCGCCCGGGTGCCGTTCTCTAGATAATCACGCGCCCGCTCTTCGTTACCGTGGAACTTGTCGTACGCTCGACCTGCCTTTGTTTCAAGCTCATCAGCATTCGTGCTATGCGTTGCTATCTTCTCCCGCATTGACTCCTGACGGGCGTACAGATTCTTGCCCCAGGCATCCTTCAATCTGGTACGATACGCACTGGCGCTTTTTTCATCGCTATTACCTGCCCTTGCCATGAACTCTGCCTTCGCAGGATTCTGGATACGAGGTGTTACGCCATCTGGCGCAAAGTGATCTTCTGGCATCAGAAGGTGGACTTGCTGATCTACGTCGCCCCCTGCAGGCTGGATAGTCGTTGCCTGATTAAGGTCTTCTATTGGTGCTGAGTTGAGTTCTTCTGACATGTTTTTTTGTTTTAGTTGATGGTTCAGTACGAATATTATCATACTTATGCTTATATGTCAATAATACCTGCGTCTGACTGTGGCGGTTTTGGCCCAAATTCGGTACTATTAAGCATAAGATGAATCCAGAACAACCAGGTGGGCAGTTGCCACCACCAACCCCTGACCAGTCGCAAGCACCGGCTCCCATTTCGGGACCGGCACCCAGCAACAACCCTTACGAGTTCATCATGAACCCGCAAAAACCGTCGCGCAAACCTGCAGCTCTTATCGGAGGGAATTCAACACTGCAAAGAGTTGCCGTTATTATCGGTATTGTAGCCGTTGTAATCATAGCCGGCGCAATTTTGTCGTCAGTTATAACTGCTGGTAGCAAGGAGAAGACTGCCGGCTTGCTCGCAGTCGCTCAGCAACAAACCGAGCTGATACATATCGCAACTGATGGGGCCACCCACACTACTACCCTCCCCGCTCAGAGCCTAGCCCAGAACGTCTTGGCATCCGTGACAAGTGACAGCAACAGTCTGCTTGATTACATGGCCAAGAACAGCCAGAAGGTCTCACCCAAACTACTCACAGCCAAACAAAGCACAACTATCGACGCCTCACTGAAGACCGCCCAAGAAAATAACACCTACGACAATACGTTCAAGGACGTCATTCAAACCGAATTGAATGACTACACCCTTGCGCTTCAGAAGGCCTACAAAGACGGCCTTGGCCCCAAGGGCAAAGTACTGCTTGCCAAGCAATACAACTCAGCCAAGCTCCTGCTGACTGCCAGTCAGTCTAATTGATGCCAACGACCAGATTGTAGCTGTGGCGAATCAAATCCTGGACTTCGTTCCAGCCTAGCTGCCCAGCCAGGATGATGGTGTTCCAGTGTTTCTTGTTTAGGTGATAGCCCGGCAACACAGTTTCGTACTTCTCACGCAAGTGCTTGGCCAGCTGCGGGTCGCACTTCAAACTCAGACGAATTGGGTCAGAGCCCTCGGCGATAAGGGCAAACATCTTGTCATCGGTTTTGTAGACCGCGACATCTTTGCCAAACGGATAGTCGAGCCGACTGTTCGGCATGCTCAAGATGTATTCTTCGACAGTTTTGTGGTCCATTTAGTTAATCCCGCTTCTGTAGCCATTCCAGATAATATTGCAGCTCGGCAATGCTAGCCTGGATGTCGTCGAATGCCCGGTGTGTTTCCCGCTTCTCGAACTCGACACCGTATTTCATCTGCATGACAATTTTGAATGCGGTGACGTCAAGCATGCGGTAGTGCAGCAGTGCGTCGACCTCGGGCCACCATTTTTTTATGAAGATTCGGTCGTTGTGAATCGAGTTCCCTGCTAGGATTGCCGGCTCATCACCAAACTGACCCTGGATAAAGCCAATCAATTCATGGACGACATCCTGCTCCGGTTTGCCTTCCTGGCGAATTCTATCTGTTAGTCCGCTGCCGTCGTGCTGAGCCTGGGCCCAGGGATTCATATTGCTCAGCTTCTCTTCTGGCTGAAGAATCAATGCTTCGTAGCTCGCCAGGGTTTTAAAGTCCCTGTCGGTTATCTCGGCTGCGATCTCGATAATCACGTGCTCGTCAGCGTCCAATCCGGTCATCTCTAAGTCCACCCAGAGTAACTTGGTGGGAATTGCTTTTTTATCAAACTCTGTCATTGGTAGGTATTATAACCCAGGAACGGAGGAAATAATGAGCAAGCTCATTATTTATGAGTACTTTATACCGCTCAGCGAGAGCCGGACTCAGAGTTTGGTCTCGTCACTACAGCCGTAGGGCTTGGCCAATTGGGCACAGGTCGTTGTCCAGTTTGTGCGCTGGAGCACCGCCTGTTTGGTGGTCTCATCGGCTCGGTGCGTGATAACTCGTACCCCATTCTGGCCTGCCACTACGCCGAAGTTAATCGATAGCTTCACTTTCTTGAGCCCCTGCTGTTGAGCCTGCTGGAGGCAGCTGTCATGAAAGGCCTTGCAGCTCGGTGCCAACTTCAGCCACTTGGCTACGTTTGCGTCATATGGCACGGTCATGGCGGCGGCAATACTGTCGCTTCTGTTAGTCTCGGTGTCTAGCTGATCAAAGATAAAGTTACCCGTGGAGTAAACAATCAACTTATTCTTGTAGACCTCGGTGTTCTGTACCCAGTGGGGGTTGTTGGCTATCAGGAACTCCGGACCATGATCGACAATTTGGTGGGCAATGTCCACCTGCGTGGCATCGGCCGTCGGATGATACTCCACGCCCATCTCGGCGAAGGCGAACACCGGCATATACTTGGCGTATTGATCCATGACGGCGATCTCTCCTGGCAATGGCCGGCGATAGAAATAATGCCAGCCGCAGAACGCAATCGGCAGGCTCGATTTTTGCTCAGACTTGTCCGATTTCACCACGCGTACCGGCAGTGCTAGCACCTCGCATACATTTTTCGAATCAGCCGGGTCAAACGTGCCAAAATATTGATCCCCCGCTTGCTCTAGATGTGTTCGCGTCTCCTCGAGACCCGTCTCCCCACCCTGGTTGTCGGTGTGATTGTTGGCCAGATCATAGATGCTAAAATATTTGCTCGCCGCAGGCAGGAACTCCGGACGACAGTTAAATATGAGTTTATCTATCTGTGTTTGATACGGCACAACATTGTTAGTGATCGGGCATTCAAAATCCGTCGACCAGGCATCGTACTGTTCTGGATGGAACGTATCCAATTGGCTAAACGGCTGGGCGTAATTGCCATTGGCATACTTTTCGACCGCTCGTGCCCACACGACCGTACCGTTGAGTAGATACCGACCATCCACTGACGTAGGTGTAGGCGACAACGTGGCTCGTGCTGGCATAACCAAAGGTAAAGTCGGGGTATGATGTCCTGGCCGCAGCACGAACAGATACTCTGCAGTTACTCCCGCCAGTACAATTCCTATTGTCGCCAGCACTAGGAGGTATTTCTGCTTCACGTTGCCTTACTTTCCGAGGTTAATAACTGGTGAACGGTGAATGTAATCGGTCAGGGTCAGCTGATCGACCACGGCAGATGCCACAGCTGCTCGAGCAATAACCTTCAGTGGGAAACCAGGCCGTTCCGTCAGCACATAGCTGTTCCTCCCTCTCGATTTCATGAGAGGTGAGCGCAAGGCCGTCCAGTCAAGCGAGCTAGCCGCCAGCATGTGCATGTGTACCTCACCATCACGAAAGACCGTCCCCGCCGGGAATGGTGACAACATTTTCATCATCAGCTTATGTGGCATACTCGACACGATGTCTGGTGCATCGGCACCATGGCCAGTAAGGCTGACAATGCGTGTAATCCCCAGCGCTTCCATAGCCGGGATAATTGTGCCCATACCGACCGTAAGGACATTTCGGCCTGGTTGCCCCCAGCTTCCCAAACAGCACAGCACTGCCTCGCTGCCTTGAAGTGCTCTATCGACATCTTCGCGCCTAGCAACATCCCCTTCGACTACTGTTAGATGGGGCTTGCTACCAAAAGGATGATGCCTGTGCACAACGGCCACCACATCGTAGCCGTGCTGGAGTAATTCATCGGCCACCAATCTACCGACCTTGCCCGACGCACCAAACACAGTCACTTGCATGAGACCTAGTATACCCTGTTGATAGGTATGTCGGTACTCGTGAAAATACCTGTGAGCAGCTATGCTCACTCCGTGCCTCTGGCATAAAGAAAAACAGGCTATTTTACTCAGCCGGTTTTTCCTACGAGTCTCTCAAACTCTTGATTAGACTACTCTACTTCGCAGCCTTCAGCGCATCGGTATACCAGACTAGTGCTTCTGCCTGAGCTTTTAGGTTTGCCTGGTGACCGTAAGGGTTTGCTTCTAGGTCTGCAGCAAGCACACCATTTTCATCGATAGCCTCACCGACACGATCGGTGAAGAACAGTGCCTGTGGAATAGATACTGCACCGACACCTGGCAAGACCATGCGCAAGTTAGCAATTGCCTGTGCCGCACCCGAAGTACCATGGCCGATCAGAGCGACGGGCTTCTTGTCCATCTCGTAGGCCAGGAAGTCGAGGGCGTTCTTCAGCACTGCAGAGGTTGCACGGTTGTACTCTGGTGTAACCAATGCATAGCCATCAAACTCTGCAACTTTATCGAGCCACTTCTTGGCTTCGGCGCTTGGCTGGCGTTCCGGGTTGTAACGTGGACTCACTGCTTCGTCAAAAAACGGCAGCGGATAGTCACGTAGGTCTACAACTTCCACGTCAGCAACCTTGGCGATTTCCTTGGATGCCCAGGTAGCAAGCTTGTCGGTCTGGCGACCTTCACGAGTTGAGCCCACAATAACAGCAATTTTTGTCATACTTTGTCTCCTATGCTATACTTTTTATAGTTTGGTAATACAGTAAATTGTAAACCCATTACTATACTTTGTAAAGTATTAAATTCACTACCGTTAAAATGAACAAGACAGCCATTATAGACGAACCAGCCCGGACCACTCTCGAGCCGAAAGTCGGTTGTATTGCTGGTGCCATGGAAATTATTGGAAATAAGTGGACCGCTCTGATTTTGCGTGACCTGGTCAGCGGTTCAAATCGCTTCTGCAACCTCGAGAAATCTGTTGGCAACATCAATCCCCGTACACTAAGTCAGCGCCTCGACGACCTAGAAAAATACGGCATTATCACCAAGCAAACTTTCGCCGAAGTTCCTCCACGCACCGAATACACTCTCACTTCAAAGGGTAGAGACCTCGTCCCTGTCCTAGAGGCTATGGCTACTTGGGGTGATAAGTACTATACCGACGCTAGCTGTTAGGCTGCTTCTCAAAATTCAGACATACGCTGTTAATACAGTAGTGTTTGCCATTTGGTGAGCTAGGATCGTCAAAGAGATGGCCCAGATGGCTTCCACAGTTCTTGCAGACCACCTCAGTACGCTGCATACCGAGCGAGCTATCATCCTTCAACTCAACCACATCGTTGGCAGCAGCTTCTGAGAAGGCTGGCCAACCGATCAGTCCCGGCATGCTCGACTCGTACTTCGTATCACTTTTGAATAACGCCTGTCCACAAGCCGCGCAGTGGTACATACCATCTTCGTAGAAGTCGACGTATTTACCCGTGCCAGGAATCTCGGTACCCTTCTCACGCAGCACATGGTACTGCTCGGGGGTCAGCTTTTGCTTCCAGTCATCATTCGTCGTGCCCATGACTACCGCTTCTTTTTCTTCTTAGCGATAAACTTATCGAGTTTGAAGAGCTTAATCACGGCATACATCGTAATCAATACGAAGAAGAATTCCAACAAGGCATAGGCAAAAGCACCGAGCGGAATCTTCACCGCCTGTTGATGATGGTGTACAATCGCCACGCGATCACTCAGGTCCTGGCCGAACAAGAATTCGACCAGTGGATCTAGGAACGTGGCCACAAACTGCTTCACGACTCCGTTGGCCTGCTGACCGACGATAAAACCCAAGGCAAGCCCAACTACCGCGTAATCCTGCAAGAACCGCGAAAAGCCACCGACTTGCTCACGGACCACATCGTCGGTTTCGAGCAGCATCGCAACACCCTTGTGCCGCTTGCCGTGTTTATCTACTACAATTACTTCTTGTTCTGGCTGTTTTTCGTCTGTCATAGTTCCATTCTACTCCTCTACATTCGGTCTGGCGCATGAATGCCGAGTAGTTCCAGCCCACTCTTGAGCGTATCGGCATAGTGCTCTATCAGTTTCAGGCGAAGGTTTTGCCGAGAGTCGTCGATGACACGGTTGTGCTCATAGAAACTATTGAATACTTGGGCTAGCTCGTATAGATAGGTACAGATCATATGCGGCATACGCTCGGCTACAGCTTTGTCGAGCACTTCATTATATTCGGTAATTTTGCGCAGTAGCGAGCGTTCAGCCGGCTCAAGGTCTTCGAGTTGCGCATGGAATTGGCCTGCTTTAGCCAAAATGCTGCGAGCACGAGCATGGGCATACTGCAAATATGGGCCGCTGTTACCTTCCAGGGCGATTGATTCTTTGGGGTCGTAGATGATATCGCCACCCATACGGTTTTTGGCTAACGCGTACTTCACGGCTGCCAGGATAGTTTCCTCAGATGGGTTGGTGCCGCTTTCGGCACCAGCTTCACGGGCCGCTTCTAGGATTTCCAGTGCCGTAATGACATTCCCCTTGCGCGAGCTCATCTTTACCCCACCCTGTAACTTCACGAAGCCGTGGGTCAGGTGTCGGGTACGTTCGGCAGGCTCTGGGGCGAACTGGTTGATAGCTGCAATGACAACTTGCATATACTGTGCCTGCTCGTTGGCGGTAATGATGATGGACTCGTCGAAGTGGTAGTCCTGCCACTTGGTCAGGCTCAGACCGACGTCTTTGGTCTCGTAAGTCGGCAGGCCTTCACTATTTATGAACACTCGTTTATGCAAGCCCAGCTTCTCGCCGTCGAAGATGACCGCGCCGTCGGAGTTTTCAAACACGCCCTTATCGAGCTGCTCTTTCACAGTGTTAAAGCCAAGCTGCGTGACCTCACTTTCAGGGATATAACGGTCAAACGGCACCACCTGCAGTTGCTGGTACAGCGTGGCAAAATAGTCGTAACTCCACTGGCGACACATCCAATAAATATGAGCAAATGCGGAATCATGGTCAGCGTCAGCCTGGAGTTGGTAAACACGCTTGTTGTTCTCGACAATTTCGGCCTTGGCCGTCTCGTCATCCTCGTAGGCATTGTTGCCTTCGACATAGCGGGCGCCAAGCCAAGCCGGACGTTCAGACTCAGCAATATCATGAAGTTTTTCAGGTAGTTCCCCGCCCAGCTCACGAACAATTGCCCACATACTTTTGGCCACATGTAGTCCGACGTCACCACCATAGTTCAGGCGGGTTACTTTTGCGCCGGCATGTTCAACAAGCCGAGCAAGCGTATCACCAACCAGGGTCGTGTACAGATGTCCGGCATGCAGTGGTTTGAACGGATTTGGGTCTGAATACTCAACCAGGACCGTCTTGCCCGCTAACGGCTTATTCGCTTCGCGGCTCAAACCAGCTACCAAAGCGGCGTCACTGAGCTTTAGGTTCAAAAAGCCAGGACCAGCCACTTCAACAGAGACAAGCCGACTATCTGATACGAGTTGCTGCCGTAGTTCCTCGGCGATTTCTCGTGGATTTTTGCCAACCTGTTTAGCCAGTTGCAGGGCTACATTGGTGGCAAAGTCACCAAATTGTTCATCCGGTCGCGCGAGCTCAACGCTCAGGTCAACGCTGAACAAATCTTTCACAGCAGTCGCAACTGCCTGTTCCAGTTCTGATTTCATATCACTAGTTTAACAGATTAGCGAAGGGTTTTGGCCAGCCGAATGGCCGACAGTGCCAAACCATAGAGTGTGGTCATGAGCAACGCGAATATCCCAATCGTCAGGAACATATCTGGGTATGATGCCGGATGCATCAGACGATCCGATATATCAAACAACAGGCCACCCGGGTTCGTCAGCACATCCCAACTGTTCCAGCGCAGGTCTCGACCTAGATAGATAGCAAAACTACAGAGGAGAATTACAAGTCCGAGCCAGACGCTGCTACCCCTGGGAGACAAGCGCTTCATGACCTGCCGATGCACCAGATAGAGACTCGAAACACCCATCACAACGGCAACGGTAATAAACGACGTCAGCATAACGGCATCGTACAGTAGATCATGCTCACTTACCTCGGCCAGGTGTATAAAATCACTCACCATGTAGAAGCTGTTGGGCAGAAATATCAGCCAGAGCACTGTCACCCCGAGCGCTTCCCAGCTGGACCACAATTTGTCACGGAGTATTTTCACCAGCCAATAGGCAAACACCAGTGGCAGCCATGCTAAAAACAGATTCCAGATAAGATACGCAAAGTAAAAACTGTGGTTGTGGAGGCTGTCAGCCAGGAGCAATAAACAACTTGCACCCGTCGCCAGTAGCAGCATAGCGGCAAACTGCATTGTCGGGCTCAACCTCTTGAGTTTCATACCCTAATTATACCGTACGGGTGCGTTGTCGACGATTAGTCTGCTAGTCGTTGAGTGCTGCCTTGAACTTCTCAATCAAATCGACAGGAGTCGGATTCACGCCGTTCAGGAGGGCGACATAAATGCTTACAAAATCGCCAAGCATACTGCTATAGAATAGCTGCTTCGGCAGGCTGTCACCCTGTGGTACAACAACAATGGGTGCCGGACGCTTACCAGACAACAAGCGCTCAGTAACTACGAAACGCTTCTGAACACGTTCATGCTCAAGATTTGAGCGGATATCAACCACTGCGTATGGCTTATCGACCGGATGGCTAGTCCACCCCATGAATTCATTGTGGTTGAATTCGGGGTACTGGTTCCACCAAGCGACGTTCTTGGCATTCTCGTTGAAACATATCTTCCACTTCTGAGCAGCTGCGGCCATGAGTGGACCACCGTAGATTACCGCTGAGCGGCCGATCATCTCTTGGGCAATTTGCTTGGCAGTATTGTTCGCCGTTGGAACTTCCGGCAGCCAGTTGTCGGGTTGTGATTTCAGCCAATCGCTTGTCGCAGTCAGCTCATCCTTAGCTGAAGCATCGGTCAAACCAAGCTGTATGAAAAGTTGCACGAAAGCCGCAATAAAATAGAACGATGACATACGCGGCTGGATACCGCCTGGTATCTCGAACAGTGGTAGCCCACCTGCCTTTGCTTGCTCCATCAGCTTCCCGCCAGCTGCGACAACAACGACTTGAGCACCCTTTGTGCGGGCGTCTTCCAGGGCAGAAAGCGTCTCCTCGGTGTTGCCGGAGTAGCTAGAGACAATCACGAGCGTTGAACCATTCACGTACCGTGGCAAGGTATAGTTGCGCACCGTCTCGAATGGCACCGACAGCCCAGGCCACGTCTGTACGAACGCCCCGGGGAAAGCTGAGCCGCCCATGCCAGCAAGCACGACGTTGCGGATCTCTTGGCTTGCCTCGACCTGGACGTCATATTCCTGACGCAGTTGCTGCCACTGTTTTGCGGCCACACCAAGCGCATCCTGAGCATCACGTTCATGAATCATTTTGAGGTCGTCTAGCATCCAAAACTCCTTGTGTTAGTACCACTTGTTTCATATAGTATAGCCTAAGGATAAGTACTTTGAGGGGGTATATGTTTGGGCACCAACCTGATCCGGTTCAACCATCGGACACAACGAATAATCAACCTGCTTTTGCAGATAATAACTCCAGTGCAGCCGATAGTTTTAATCCTGCCCTACCACCAGACCCAATAAGTTTTGGTGCACAGCCCACGCCCACACCGCCAGTTACTCCAGTCACCGATCCAAACAACTTACTCGAGCCTCAAGCAACGGATGGTTTCACGGGTGCGCCTTCTCTGGATGCCCCACAGACAAGCCCACAAACCGATGACTCCAACCAGCCTACTGTGGGTGCCTCCACTCCTTTGAACGATCTAAAACAGCAAGCCCTCCAGCAGCTGAGTCCTCTTGTAGGTCACTTGGAGCAGACGCCAGAAGAGAAGTTCCGTACTACCATGATGATGATTCAAGCCTCCGATAATAAGGACCTGCTTCAGACCGCCTATGATGCTGCCAATCAGATTACGGATGAAAAAGCCCGCGCCCAGGCACTCCTAGACGTCATCAACGAGATCAATTACTTCTCGCAGCAGGGTTAGTTCTGTCGGTGCAGCTTCAACTCGTAGAGTAAAGTGAAGCATACGACTGCGACGAAAAATACGGCAATTGTCTGCCCAGGACCAGTGTTTGTAAGTGCGCCCTGCGCTGTTTGATTACTCGCATTTGACTGTGAATTCGTATTGCCAGTGGCGTTGTTCGTCTGGCTAGACTGTGTGTTGTTTGACGAGCCGCCAACTGTAATTTGTCCTGGGAACTGTGTGTTGTCCGGAGATGAACCCGATGATCCAGACCCAGCCTTTTGCGAGGTTCCGGTCTGGGGTTTCGTGGTACTAGTCGTGTGCGTCTGGTGCCATACCCAACGGATAAACAACACCAGAATGCAGATCAGGATGATAACCGCCAGAATACGAGTTACCCAGCGGGCCCATGCCATAGTACTGGTCCGGCGCTCATCATAATACTGCTGTAAATCTGCAGGTATACTACTGTTCTTGGGGCTCTTGTCGATGCTCATATATCTCAGTATAAGTACCCTATCACACAATGCAAGCAGTAGCGGTTTACCGGTTTGGTATCATGAACACAGTGAAACTTTCGCGCATCAACACTATTCTACTCACCCTTATCATCCTGATAAACAGCTATATTATCGCCGCACCGCTTATTCCAGCGGTGAACTTCTGGTGGGCAAACCGCGGTGGCACGCGTGCTGCCGAGCTCCACAAGCAGCTCCATCCTCCGAAGACCGCGACCGCCTCAACGACGCCTGTAAATCATTCAAACAGCGTTATTATCCCCAGTATGCTGCTTGACCAGCCAATCAATGAGGGGCCCGTCAGCCAAACCTATGCCATCCTGAACAAGGGCATCTGGCACTGGCCCGATAGTAGCACCCCTGATAAAGGCAGCAACACGGTGCTCCTAGGCCATCGCTTTACCTACACGCAACCGAAGGGAGTCCTGTACTACCTGGACAAAGTAAAAATGAACGATGAAATTGGTGTCTGGTGGAACAATCATCTCTATACCTATCGGGTCAGCGCCATCAATGAGGTCGATCCCAGCCAGACCAGCATCGAAGGTCCTACCAGCGATGCCCGATTGACCATTTTCACCTGCACGCCGCTTTGGCTACCGCACAATCGATTGGTCGTAGTCGCAGAATTGGAGAACAAATAAATGAGCGATAGGAAAAAGTTTTGGATCCTTCTGGGCCTACTCATCTTGAGTATTACCCTGCTTTGGTACCTAAACCACTCTGCTGGACAAGTCCCACTACATGGCTAGCCGTGCTATCATGAGCCATACAAGGTCGAAACAAAATGAAAAAACTATTTAGCCTTCCCAGCTTCAACAAGAAAAAGTCACAACTGACCGATCAAGACTCTTCAGCACAGGCTATGCGTGCCGCCAATTACGACAAGCTGCAACCACTGAGTCTGGACCACGAAGTGGCTCCTGTCGAACAGGCCCCCATTCGTCATGTCGACCCAGATGGTCTCGGTATCGTCGCTCCCGCCCCTGGATTTACAGATAATAAATAAACCTGGAGTGCATCCAGGTTTATTTTACTCATTGCGTAGGAAGAGCAGCACCGAAGGTGCGATGAGAAGCCCAAGCCGGAGGGTCCCCACGAAAAGTGGGACCGCGCATGGGCGTCTCATTGTCTTACATGCCCAGCCCCATGCCGTTCATACCAGGGACTTCGGGAGTCTTTGGTTCTGGCACATCAACCACGAGCGCACCCATGGTCATACTGGTGCCGGCAATGCTTGTCGCATTCTGGACAGCCTGCTTGGTTACAGCCACTGGGTCAACCACACCATTCGCCTTCAGATCAACCAGCTTGCTTGGATCGTTTACGTCCACGCCCTGCCCTGCCTTAGCAGCCTTCACTTGAGGCAGCCACTCATCAGCGTTCAGACCAGCGTTACTTACCAAAATTCGGAATGGCTGTTCTAGAGCCCGCACCAGCAATGCCTTGCCGGCAGCCACTGACGTATCAACATCATCTGTAGAGATAGCACCTGCTAGGTTCACGAGCGTCACACCGCCACCAGGCACGATACCTTCGGCCAGTGCCGCCTTCACTGCGTGCACAGCGTCGTCCACCCGGTCTTTTTTCTCGTTAATTTCAGTCTCGGTGGCACCACCGACTTTAATGACTGCAACCTTGCCGCTCAGTGCCGCCGCGCGGTTTTCCAAGTTGCCACGATCGTAGCCACCCTTGGCAGCGTCAGCTTGGGCACTAATCTGCTTGATACGAGCCGTCACGTCAGCCGGCGCCGCTGCACCTTCGATAATAGTCGTATCGTCTTTAGTGACAATCACCTTGCGAGCCGAACCAACAACATCGAGCTCAACGTTTTCAAATGTCATACCCTGCTCTTCACTGACCACCTGGGCACCAGTGAGGGTGGCAATGTCGTTCAGTACGTCCTTCTTTAGGTCACCGAACTTCGGTGCCTTCACAGCCACCACGTTCAATACGCCCTTCAAACGGTTTAGTATCAGCGTACCGAGCGCCTCGCCCTCAACATCTTCGGCGATCAGGACAATATCCTTTTTGCCAGCCTGCAGCAGCTTTTCGAGTAGTGGTGCGATCTCCTGAGCCGAAGCCACCTTCTTATCAGTAATTACGATGGCTGGCTTAGTGTAGACGGCTTCCATGCGGTTCGTGTCAGTTACCATGTAGGGGCTCAGATACCCCTTGTCGAACGAGAAGCCTTCGACAACTTCGCTCTCCAGGGCTAGGCCCTGGCCTTCTTCAACAGTTACCACACCGTCACGACCAACTTTTTCGATCACATCAGCGATAAGCGCACCAATTTCAGCGTCACCAGCCGAGATAGTCGCTACCTCAGCCACGCGGCCCTTCTTGCCCTGAATGTCTTCAGCCACACCATCGAGCTTGGCAATCACATCTGTTGCGGCGGCTTCGAGGCCTTTGCGTAGCAGCATTGGGTTATGGCCAGCCGCTATCAACTTGTTGGCCTCGTTCAGGATGTTGTACGTCAACACTGTCACCGTCGTTGTCCCGTCACCAGCGGCACTGTTCATCTTGCTGGCAGCCTGCTTGATCAGTTCAGCACCCACCTTGTAGCCCAACGTCTCATCATCAACGTCAGCGATCTCGACACTTTCAGCCACCGATACACCATCATGGGTCACCATTGGCTTGCCAAACTTGGTGTAGATCACGTTACGGCCCTTGGGACCCATGGTGGTCTTTACAGCGTTGTACAAAATCTCTGCCCCACCAAGCACGCGGCGGCGGGCGTCGTCATCATAAAAAACTTTCTTAGCCATCTGTTATCTCCCCTACTTTACCGTTGCCAGCACATCTTGTTCTTGAACGAGAATATACTCGTCCTTCTCAACTTTAATTTCAGTCTGGCTATAGCTCTTATACACAATTCGGTCGCCAACCTTCACCTGCTTTACGAGTGGACCAACCGCTACGACTTTCGAGGTCTTCGGCTTTTCCTTGGCTGCTTCCGGCAAGTACAGACCACTAGCGGTCTTGCTCTGCGCTTCTTCTACTTGAGCGACAATATAATCCCCGAGCGGGTTCAATGGTGTACTCATGACACGTCCTCCCTTATAAACCTTAGTGCGTTAGCACTTACACTATGAGAGTGCTAACTTTCAGGACTAATAGTAGCGGACGGTAGGTTGGGTCGTCAAGCTGTTAGCTGGCGATATAGTCGGGATCAAAAAACTCGCCAATCTGGTTATGACTCTTGCGGATATCTTCAGGCACCTCAGACTTAGGGGCATTGACTATCGAAGTATAGATGAGTGCAAACATTTCTCGAATTTGTGGCGGCAGTTCACGCTTGCCGTCTTCGGCCTGCTGCATTGAATGGATGAGCGTGTTCAAATCACGATCGATTTGGATGGATGTAGGCAGCACCTTGGTTTCGCCGTTATTGTGGGGAAAAGGCCGCAGAGATACTAAGTCGGCAATGAATATCTGATCGAAATTGCTTACAAACATATTCTTTACCTGTGCATCACCATGGGTGTAGCCTTCGGCGTGCATCGATGCTAACAGATAGGCACACTTACCTACAGCACGGTGGACAACCGTCGCGCTATCCTCGAACTCAGGGTTCAGAAACACATTATCGAGGCTCCGTACGCCATGTTCATACTTGGTGAGCATACCGAGTGTACCGTCGTCGAGACGAGAGAATCCCAGCGGCTTAAAAGTTCGGAATGTCGGCTGGCTGTTCCTGCTCGAGAAGTGTGATGAGAGCGAGAACTCAGTTGCTGCTTCACGAGGGTGCTCAAACGGCTTCTGAGCCACCAACTCCACCCGTTCGTCCCCGAACGGAGAAGATACTAGCAATTGGCCAAACTCTAGACCGCTCTTGTTGTTTTCTCGGGTCCGCCCTAGATCCGGCAGCTCATTGAACAGCGCTGTACCACCGATTTCAACGATATCCAGTGATTTCATATCGAAACTGCCTGGCAACAGCGCATAGCTACCACGTTCAATGGCACGAATTGCCTCTAGGGTCTCACCACTATAAAGCCCATCCTGGGGTGCGGGGATTTCACCTGGCTCTAACAGAGTCACCGGCCCTTCCATATGAGGAGTACCACTGGGGACAAATGCACTGTAATTACTTGCTTTCATAAGAATATATTATACCATAATTAT